>CAZJUU010000109.1:0-6068 GCA_964549295.1 uncultured Candidatus Bathyarchaeia archaeon | reverse complement strand
GGATGGCTGGGATGTTGCGGCTGCGTTGCCAACCGGATTGGGAATCACAGGGTTTTCGACAACCTACACGACGCTGAACTTTCTCGGCTACACCAACTCAGCTTACATTGCCGGAGAGATTAAGGGCGTAACAAGATCGCACATAATCGCCATCATCGGAGCACTTTTCCTCTTTGGTTTCACGGCATTCGCACTCTACATGGTATATGACGCTACCCTCGGTGCAGTATTCATCAACAGCTTGGCGCATCTAGACATAAGCGGCAATTCCTATTACTGGGACCACTTCCCGATCGAACCTCTCGGAAGCCTCCTGTCTATGTTCGCCACGGATAATCCTTTGATCCCACCTTTCCTAAGTATAACGTTCGCATTCGGGGCTTTTGGAGCAGCTCTTGGATTATTCCTTTCAAGTGTCAGAAACTTGTTCGCCTGGTCGTTCGACAGAGTACTTCCAGCATCTCTTTCATTGGTTGACAAGCGCTTCAGATCGCCTTACGCGGCCATAATAGCCGTGTTTGTGATCTCTTTTGTGGAAAACGCTCTATACATCTACACCACTGCTCTCAAATGGTTCCTGTATTCCATCTTGGCCTGGTGGATCGGCATGATCATCGTGGCTATCGCTGGAATAATATTCCCATGGAAGAGAAAAGACATATTTGACATGGCACCGGAGTTCGCCAAGAAAAAGATCGGCGGAGTACCAGTCATATCCATAGCTTCAGCAGTTTCGATACCTATATCATTATACATAGCCGCCGCCTCTGTGAACCCCGCAATCTATGGAACCATCGACTTAACCTACATAGCAACAACGATCATAACGTTCCTCATTGCTCCAGTCATCTACTACATATCGTATGCATATTACAAATCTAGGGGAATTCCGATTAAGCTAGCGCACCAAAGAATTCCACCAGAATAGCCGAACCCAAATTTCCCCTTCTTTTTTTCATAACCTCTTTCCGATTCTTTTCAGATCTAGCGACCGTATTTCCCAACTCTTTAAGACCTTCAACGGCAAATTATCCGATTGAGTGGAAAGAGTGTTGACCCAACTACGCAGCTCTGTTAGGGTTTCGGGATGTCATAGAACGGATGTAAATGGATGGATGAGACTTCATCTCGAGGGCACACCATTTGAGATAGGCTATGGCCATGGATTCCTAATGGCGAATGAGGTTCTAGAAGCTCTCAGATTGTCGAAAGCGTATGCAAAACACGTGTACGAAAGGCCATGGTCCTTCTTCAGAAGGTCGGCTGATGAGCTTTACCTGCCAAAGATTCCACAGGACCAGAATGACGAAATGAAAGGGATAGTGAATGGAATTAGAAAAAGAGGTATCATGAAGATTGATCTAACAGATATCGTGGCAATGAACGGTCTTCTTGACACTTTTTCGTATCACTACTGGCTCAAAGGCGATGAGAAGATTCAGAAGGGCCCAAGTGGACATTGTAGTGCCTTCATTGCAACAGGTGGAGCAACCAAGAATGGTGAGATACTCATTGCACATAATACGTGGCTCGGTTACATCTTGAGTTCCACATACAATGTTGTGATCAGCATTAGACCCTTTAGAGGGAACGAGATCCTCTTTCAGAGTTGGCCAGGATCGATTCAGGGATCAGGTATAGACTGGTACATTAGTAGCGGTGGATTGATGGTGACCAATACAACGATTGGTGGGATATTCACATTCAGAGAAGAAGGTACACCATATTTCGTTCGAGCGAGAAGAGCTATCCAAGAAGCACGATCCATAGATCAATGGCTAAGGATTATGCTTCGAGACAACAATGGTGGAGATGCAAGCGACTGGCTTATCGGAGATGCAAAAACAGGAGAGATTGCTTGGCTGGAACTGGGCACTAACCATCATGCTATTAGACGAACGTATGATGGTGTTTTCGTCGGCTGCAATTTGAGTCTTGATGAGAAAGTGAGAAGAGAAACCAATCTCGATTACAATGACAGATCGACCTCTTCGGCTTCCAGATATGCGAGATGGAAACAATTAATGAAACAATACGATCGTCAGATTGATCTTGAGCGTGCAAAGCAGTTTCTAGCAGATCATTTTGATTGCTCATTGAACCAAGATTCTCCAAGTAGAGGAACGCTTTGTGGTCATGTAGAGGTTGACCAGAGGGGATGGCCGGAATGGGAATGCGGCCCCAATTATCCTGCGGGAACAGTTGATGGTAAGACTACAAGTACCTCTCTAGCGCTTCAAGGAAGCACTTGGGCGTGTTGGGGGAAGCCGTGTGGCACGGACTTTCATGCCAGAGAATTCCTTGCTCTTCACCCAGAATACTCTTGGACACAACCATATTTGCGAGATCTGATCTCTTATCCATGGACGCTTTTCTCTGTCCATCCTCACTGGTCAAAGAAATAAAGAGGCAGGACACTACGTAGCTGTTTGACTGGGGTTAGATAATACTCAGTTCCTTTCCAACCTTCTCAAATGTTGAAACTGCAAATTCAAGATCTTCACTTGTTAAAGCGGCGTTCATTATAGTTCTGATGCGGGCTCTATCTCGTGAAACCATGGGGAATACTATGGGTAGCGCAAAAATTCCTTCTTCGAATAGTCTATCACTCATCCTTCTAGCTAGGCTACTTTCACCTACAATTACGGGTGTTATAGGAGTTTCACTTATTCCTATGTCAAAGCCTAGTTCCATGAGAGCTTTCTTGAAGGATTTCGTGTTGTTCCAGAGTCTCTGAAGGTGCTGTGGTTCATTCTCAATCACCTCTATCGCAGCGATGCATGCAGCCACGACAGCTGGAGGATGCGAACCACTTAGTAGCCAAGTCCTTGACCTATTGTAGGCAAAGTTCACCAAGCTTCTGCCTCCGGCAGCATATCCACCGACAACTCCGAAGGCTTTCGAGAAAGTGCCCATCTCAACATGTACTTTTCCTTCAACACGAAAGTGGGAAGTTATCCCCCTGCCATTTTCTCCTAGGACTCCGTCTCCATGAGCATCGTCGACATAGATCATTGCGCCGTGTTCTTCTGCTAGAGATACAATCTTGTCAAGTGGAGCAATATCGCCGTCCATGCTGAATACTCCATCGGTTATGATGAGTATTCGACGATAGTTCTTTTTCTCTGCTTCTTTCAGCACTTTGTCCAAGTCATTCATGTCTCTGTGTTTGTAGACAGTGCGTTCAGCATGACTCAAGCGTACACCATCAATGATGCTACCATGGTTAAGTTCGTCACTTACTATCAAGTCACCTTGACCAGCCAACTGAGGTATGAGTCCAGCATTCACAGCAAACCCTGTCTGATACACAAGTGCCGCCTCCGTGCGTTTGAAGCGAGCAAGTTTCTCCTCCAACTCAACGTGGAGCCTCATGTTGCCAGCTATTGGTCTAACAGACCCCGATCCGGCACCATACTTGTGCACGGCTTCAACAGCCTCCTCTTTCAACCTAGGATGGTTCGCAAGACCAAGGTAATTGTTCGAACAAAGCATCAAGACCTCCTTCCCATCAACTCTGCAGCGTGGAGTGCTTGCACCCTCAAGCACGTGGAGCTTCCAGTCAAGTGATCTGGCTACCAACTCCTTGTACTCCTCTCGCAGGAACGCCACCGGATCTCTCAGCTTGCACACCTGATGGTATTTAATAGAAAAACAAGTGATGCCTTAACTTCATAAATTTTCTCATAAATAGATCTGAATTCAATTCAGAAACTAGCATGTTTTTCTGTTGCTAGGCAAATGAGACGCCAACATTAGGAAGAGTTCATTTTGGATAGAAGGTCTATTAACCTGCATAAGTAGATTGTAGAAAACATCCTGATGCATGAACACACTTATATCTAGTGAGACAGGCTCGTATACGCGAAACCAATTTTCATAGGAGGTAACGGTGACACATGGAGAGAGTTTTGGCCGCTCGCTATTATGAGGCACACAAGCCACTGAAGTTGGAGCAAGTTGAACTATCCCTGATGGGAGATGATGATGTACTAGTCGAGATAAAGGCAGCTGGAATCTGCCATTCTGATTTACATACCATTAATGGCCTCTTTCCACCTGCGAAGCCTCCTCCGATCATTCTGGGTCATGAACTTTCTGGAATCGTTGCCGAGAAAGGCAAGAACGTGAAGAGTGTTGAGATTGGCGACCGTGTTGGGGCAGATTACGTTCTCAGCTGCGGAATATGCAGCTACTGTGCCGCGGGAAAGGACAACCTATGCGACAACTACAAGGCTATGGCAGTGAATACGGATGGAGCTTGGACAGAAAAGATTGTTGTACCTCAGCGTCATGTCCACAGACTTCCGCGTAACCTAGGCTTTCCGGAAGGAGCAATCATGAACTGCGCTGTCATGACATCGTACCATGCGATGAAACTCGCTGAGGTCTCGGCGGGCAACACAGTTCTCGTCTATGGGCTCGGCGGAGTGGGAATAAACGCAATACAGTGGGCAAAGATCTTCGGAGCTACCGAAATTGTAGGCGTCGACATGGAAGAAGGGAAGCTGAAGCTCGCAAAGCAAATGGGCGCCACAGCAACATTGAATCCTAGAGAAGGCGATCCAGTCAAGAGGATCCGCGACGTAACAAATGGTGGAGTCGACGTAGGCTTCGAGATAATTGGCTTAGTCGACACGGTGAAGAACATGATTGGGTCAGTTAAGAAAGGCGGAAAAGCGGTCATGGTTGGCATGTGTTTTGACAACGTTCCCATTTCCCCTGTGAACGATGTGATGGTATCAGAGATCAAAATAATGAGTCCTCAAGATCACCTCAAAGCCGAAATTCCTGAAGTGCTCAAGTTCATTGAGAAAGGGAAGTTTGATCTCTCACATGCAGTTAGCCACAGACTACCACTCAAGGACGTTAACGAAGGCGTTCGAATACTCAACGAGAGAATAGGCAACCCGGTTAGAGTGGTTCTAGAACCCTAGAGTTAGTTCATGAGCGTATTCACCAGCAAACATCTTGTTTGCGAAATGCGCAACTGGCATATCGGACACCATTCATATCCTGATTCGGAACCTGATGCGCCTTCAGATTCAATGCTTGCGATTGAGACGTGAGAACAAATTCGATGTTTATTTTCCTTCGATTCGTTGGGAGAAGAACCGTTTCACATGTTATGACCAACGACTATCAGGACAAGTGTAGGCACTTGTTTAGAGGTTCACAACATTTCGTTGACGAAAGAAGTAGAAAAAAGAATGCTGGGATTTAGACCGGGTTATTGCGGAGATTCCTAGAATCTTCGTCTTCTTCCACGGAATCCTCCGCCGCCTCTTCCTCCTCGTCCTCCTCGATACCCGCCTTCATCTCGGAAGCTTGGACGGAAGCTTGGATACCGGCGTTCCTGCTCGAATTTCTTGTCGGACAGGTTGTTCTTGTCATTTACTTCTGCGATTGTTCCTTGAGATGTTTCGAAGCTGCCAAATCTTCCGATGTTGAGTCGCATTGAGCCTTTGAAGAGAGATACGTAGCCGTTCTTGACGTCTATTACGTCGCCTTCCTTGACCTTCTCGATATTGTCGTCCCACAACGTCATATAGATGGAGCCTGTTTCGTCTCCAACAAGCGCATCCACAACCTTATGGGATGTGCCATCAGCTCGGGAGATCGTATCTCTAGTCTCGCCTTTCGAAACAACTTTTACTGTCAGGTTTAACTGTCTCGACTGCGGATTCAAAGCATCGACTTTTACGGAGGCCGGTGCCTGCGGCTGTTCTGGATTTTCCATATGTAGTTGCACTCACCTTAGAGATCGGGTCTCAAGAGTTGATGAACCTTCTTAAGCATTATGTTTGCCCCTATTGACTTGAAGAAGACGTTGTAGATACTATTTCATTCTCATGGATGAAAAGTTAGAGTCTGTGGGTCTATAATGGAACCTCTATAAAGAGGCGTTCCAAAAGTTCTTTGTATCTGTTTCGAATTGTGACTTCTGTCACGTTGGCTATTTCAGCGATTTCTCTCTGAGTCTTTCTTTCATTCATAAGAACGGTTGCAATGTAAGTGGCGGCCGCGGCTATTCCGGTTGGTCCTCGTCCGCTTGTCAGCTTCATCTG
>CAZJUU010000108.1:0-6181 GCA_964549295.1 uncultured Candidatus Bathyarchaeia archaeon | reverse complement strand
GATCGTCTATCCTCCAATAGAAACTTGGATCCATCGAAAAAGTATCTTTCGCCGACGAACCTATCGATGTCCATATACTTCACAGAACCTAAGTCGTTTAATGATGATACAAAGGCTGAATCATCAGGCTGTTTACAGAGAAGTTCAAGCGCGTCGATCTTCTCTTCCGTTGCGAAATAGGCGTATGTATCTCGATTGAATTTGGGCTCAAACTGCTCAAACCACTTCAGTTGCAGTCTCCTTCCAAATTCGTAGAGAGAGCGGTCTGAGAGAAGAAAACGATGAATCAAGATTCTTCGTTCAGATGCCGATTCCATAGCAAGATAGGGGACTAACCGAAGATATAACAATTACTCCCCACCGTAAACGAGCAGGCACATCATTATAGCAAAGACACAAAGACGTTTCCAGAATTCGTGTATATCGCAAAAAAGCGCTATTTATCCAAATAAGCTATATTATGGAACATTCGAGATCGTATCAGGTGATTTTGGCTGAATTCCGGTCGTTTCAGCTTGTTTTCGATGATCTTCGATCGCTGATCGATTCTTCTACCTCGCAGATGATCATTTTTCAGTTCACACTGAATAAAAGCTGGCTCGCCTTCCACGCTGGGTTGGGTCATCGCCAACAATTGAGGTTCCAGCCGCATCTTCTATAGTCTCATGAAGCCTTTCGCGTCAATAACGACCGGTACTTTGCGGCCTTTCAGCTCATGCAAATCGTCGCTAACGGTCTCTGTTTTCGATGGTTCGATGCCTGCTTTGACAAGCAGTTGGAATAACTTCGATGTTCCATAGAGCATTCCTTGAGGGTTGCGAGGAGCATTGACTGTGCCAAGTTTTCGTTCTTCAGTCTCACCGTCTGTCTTTCCATAGATCACGTAGACTTTGTCAGTTGGCTTCGTGTATTTGCCTTCGAATTTCCCCGTGACTCTGGATGTGAAGAGTTCTTGCGCAGTTTTCTGTTCGATACGTGTTATTCGAGCATTCAGAGTTTTGCCGATGGGAGGCAGTCTGTATGGCATTATTACTTCTCACCTCCTTTCTTGCGAGGTCTGTCATTGCAATGACCGTGAGTTGTACTGTGCCTGTAGATTGTTCTGAGTCTCCTGCCTACAACCTCAAACAGCTTGTTCCAATCATGCAATCCAGACTTTATGCGAGCTCGGTTGTAATCTACTCTCAAGCAGTCATCGCCAAGTAACCACTGGAGCCGATTAGCCAACTCGGATTCAATAGCAGGAGAGACATGAATGTAGAAGTGGAGTCCTTTGCTTTCACTCGGACACATCTTGATGGACTCTACTGTTGCATTGTGGAGTCTACATGTTTGGATTATCAACTCGACATATTCTTGTATCCAGTCATTGTCGACGAAGCAGTCTTTGTCAACCTTTAGGATGCTTATGTCTCCAGCTTCTATACTTCTTCTTGACATAGCTTATCAACCTCGAAGGTAAAGCGAACGCTTTCCACTCGCGGCCTCTGTACTCCATTCGTCGCGACTCAATTCTAATTGTGAGATCGCGTTTGGTCGCTGGCTGCTCCTGCTCGAACTTCACCTTGATCCGTCTCTTAGGAATCCAGCGTCCGGTTAGACGGTAGACATTGCGTTGAAAGTATTCGAGTCCTCTTTCTGCCAGTTGTCTCCGAACTCTGGTGATGTCGCCTGCTCTGGCAGTTTTGAAGTGCATCTCGTATTCCTGTGCTGCGCCTTTTCGCTTGTCGTACCATGTGCTGGCAATGGTCATTTGGTAAGTTCGCAAGGTACTCATTCAGATGACCTCGCGCTTATCGGGTTCTCGTCGAAGTTGACCCAGTTCATCAAGTGTAGAACTCGTTCCACATCTGTTGAATTGACTGATTCTCTGCCTTTGTCGAGTGCTGATGCTTGCAGCAACGTTTGGAATTGCTTCTGCAGTCTGAACCCATAGGTCGCTTGGGCTTTTGCTATTGTTGTCGTGGATGGTAGAATTGCCTGAGCGTATCTTTTTGGAAGTCTGATATTCTTGTCCAGTTTTGGAATTCGTTTCAACTCAATATTGAATTCTTTCAGATAGTCTAATCCAAGAATGTAGTCGAAGACTTTCTTCACGGTCTCGATCCCATAACTGTAAGAGAAAGGGACGACCCTTGATAGGAACCCTATTCGTCCCCAACTGTGACGTTGATCACGCAATTCATCGCCCGTGATGGCTGTGATGATTCCGCATTTTACGGGCTTCTCTGATACTATTCGAGTTGCATAAGTTGAGACGGATGCGATACCTTCCTCGATGAGCGCATTCATCAACGTGATGAAGGTTTTGACAGTTGACTCCTTCCTAGAAAGTGGCTTCAGCAAGTCAGGAATTATGATGTGTCTTATTTCCCCTGTCTCTATTCTGGGAAGATAGTCACGTTCGATTCCAAACGCAGTGACATCACTCAGGTACGCAATGTTCTTGTTTACGATGAATTTCTTCAGAACCTCTGTTTTAGCTGATTCTGGCTTCGCAATTACTAGAAGGCTGTTTGGTTTTTGCACGTTCTTGACGTATGCAGTATAGATCGTTAGAGTGATAATGTCTACTAGTGGTTCAAGATCTTTCATTGTGAAGAAATTCCTCCATTGGAGGTGGGGTGGTTCTCTGGTCGAAATCTCCCATCAATGATGGGGTGTTTGTGTTGCTTGGGCGACACTGCCCAGAATATCCAGCTTTTCGAAGACTTGATGCCTCGAATCCTAGCCTCGTAATAGAGCTCAAGGCAATGTCTCACCGCGGTTTCCCAGTTTCCTATTTTGCAGGCAACTCGGATGTTCTCTACATCCACAGGCTGTGCTGACTTGGCTAGGAATTTCAGTATGGCAGTCTTGTAATCATGTCTTTGTTTCATTGTTGATCCTCCTACCGATAGTCCTAAATAGAAGATATAGATTGTTACCGATACTATCGGATGTATTGGTAATGGCTACCTCTCAAACCATAGTATCGAATTGGCCATCTAACGAACTCTTTCGTGGCAGAGAAGGAAAGAACAACGAGAGAATTATGGGACTACTTAGTCGCCGTGCGATGAATCAGTACCAGATTGCCAAGGAGCTTGGTAAGAAATACACCACGATCTTCGATAGGCTGAGAGACTTAGAAAGGAAGAACATCATTAAAGTCGTCGGTGAGACAGAGGCAAAGAAGTCACACAACTCAATTGCACTCTATGGTTTGGCTTCTCTGGGCGTGTATGCTGCCATTTTCCAGTCAAGAAACAAACAACTTCAACGTCATGGACTAACCATATGTAGCCGAATGTTCGTTCGACTTTGGGAAGACTTCGCGAATCTTTACAAGCTCGACGCGAAGCAAAGCGTCATTTTCAAAAATTGGATCGGTAGTGATCAGGGAGTGGTCTTTATGCTGCGTCAATTTGGGCACTCATTCTTGGACAGAGATTATCATGTCCTTCTGGTATTCCGACGAATGATCGATCTCAGCGTATTTCTTATGGAGTGGCAATTCATGAGCGCTCTCATATTGTTCACCTTTCCGGGGCAGGAAAATACTGTAGTAAGTCGTGCTGAACAACCCACGAGAATCAAAACCGCTCAGGAGGCCATGATGGTACTTGGGACGATTGCCTACAGCCATCCGAAATTGCGGAAATTGTGTGATGTAATGAAGGAATCCGATGCCCCGCTCCTCAAAGAGATAGAGCGCATTGCCAAAGAAGAACGGAATACCATCCTTAATGCAGAGCAGACAGGAAGGGAAGCTAGGAGGCAGATAGCATGAATCCGCTTCACCTCTCAGGCTACGGTGTCAAAATCAAGGTCCAGAATATGCGCTCTCGATCAGATCTTCACATCACAAACGGTCGAGAAGGTTTCAATCAGCCTGAGACTTATTCGTCTAGGCCTAGACGATTGCCGTATGATTCAATCATCATTGACGGTCACAGCGGGTATGTGTCGTTGCAAGCGTTTCATTGGCTTAGTCGAAACAAGGTTCCAGTTTTCATATTGAACTATGATGGTAGTTTGATATCGTCGATTCTTCCGCCTATGCCGGTTAAGGCTGATCTTAGAGCAGCGCAACTCAAGGCCTGTGAAGACCCTGAAAAGAAACGGAAAATAGCTTACGAACTGGTGAAGGCGAAGATTCAGCGGAGCAACGATGTTTTGAAATGGCTTGCTCAAAGATACGATATTGATAAGGATGCTCGAAGAGTAGCATTCGAGTCCGGCAGGCTAGGCAAGGCCAAGACTGTTGACGACATTCGCATGGTTGAGGGTAGAGTAGCTCAGTATTATTGGCAGGCAATTCAATCAATTTTTCCAGAAACGTTCTGTTTTCAAAGTCGAATCGTTAGAAGCCATCAGTACAATGCGTCCGATCCAGTGAACCTCTGCTTGAACTATGCGTATGGTGTGTTGGAAGGTGAGTGTAGAAAGGCGATTAATACGGTTGGTTTGGAGCCTGCGTTTGGTTTCTTGCATGAACCAGCTCATAGTCAGACGTCGCAGGCATTGGTGTATGATTTGCAGGAACCTTTCAGATGGTTGTGTGACGTAACGGTGATTGAAGCGTTTGAGTCTGGAGTTTTGGATTTGAAGGATTTCTATTTCCTCGGTGATGATTATCGTTATCACATTGAGGTTGAGGCAAAGAGAAAGTTTCTGGGACTTCTGCGGACGCGATTCAATACTGGCGTCAATTACAAGGGCAAGAATTGGAAGTGGGATACAATCATCACGAACAAGACACAAGAGTTGGCTCGTTTCTTACTGAGAAAGTCTGAAGCACTTGACTTCACACAACCCGGTCCGAAACTTGCGAGATCTGATGATCAGACACTTCATCAGCGAACCCAATGCGCTCACCCAAGGAAAACCATGATTGCTATTTCGCTCTTCTAGGGGTTCAAGCCATTTTGCAGCAAGATGGCTTGTTCACTGACAAGGAATCATACTGTAAGCACTACCTATTACACTCTCGTTTAAATGTAACATTTCATTTGAACATCTCGTAAAACGGGGTGAATTTGTGAAGTTTTCGTCAAGGGAAGTAACCCTGATTCCTACCATGGCAGTTGCTTCGGCTCTTAGTCATATGGCAATTGGTCCGTTGGTGAATAGGACGTTTCATGTGCCGGGACCTACCCTAGCTGGTTTGGTCATCATGGTGCCGCTCTTGGTGGCTGGCTCTATTACTTTCAGAAGAGGACTAATCTTGATAACAAGCACGTTGAATGGGATAATATTGTCAGCATTTGTTCCAATAGGCTTCTTGGCGATTCCTATCTATGCCATAGTAGGGGTAATCCTTGAGCTATTCTGCTTGAGATCATTCACGATTCTGCTTCGACCATTGTACTCGTTTCTTGCAGCGGGTATCGCTAACGGGATTAGCGTCTTGTTGATCGCAACTATTGCGTTAGGCATAAGAAACTTCGTTATCCTCTTTCTAGCGGTCGGGGTAGGATTCCTAAGTGGTGCATTCGGCGGAATGATCGCCTCAGCCATATCAAATCGAATTAGAGATATTCACTGGGCAAACTAACAAGAAGAGAGAAGATAGACTATGAGTGACAAGTCGATCGCAAGCAAAATCCTTGGCGTAATAGCTGTTGTTCTAGGCCTCATCGTAGCGGTGGGGCCTCACTACATTTTTCCAGTATGTCAGTATCATGGCATGTTGCTCGAGACAGCAGCTGGAACAAAGGTTCCAATGAAATGTTACTGGACTGCCATGGGAGAGGTAGGTCTTGGAGCTTTGATAGTTGTTACAGGCATCGTTCTAATTGTTAGCAAACACGCTGAGACTAGGAGAGCGCTTGGATTTGTTTTGGCAGCCTTGGGAGTTGTTGTGGCATTGGTACCCACATATCTGATCGGTGTATGCGGCATGGCTGAGCATCCATGTCGTATGGCAACTCAACCTGCCCTCATACTCTTGGGTAGTCACAATTATCATTGGAATAGTAGCTATAGTAACGGCACGACACGCATCTTAAGGATCAACGTTTCTGGCAACATTTGACACAAATCCAGAACCTAGTGCGACGGATTTTTGTTGCGAGCAGGTAAAAGTGTGTGTATCTTCTGGTGCGGCCGCTTGACATCGTACCTTTGGTTTAGGTAAAAGTGTGTGTGTGCATCCCTTGGTGCGGCCGCTTGAATCCGAACCGACATGTCGATAGAC
>CAZJUU010000107.1:0-6221 GCA_964549295.1 uncultured Candidatus Bathyarchaeia archaeon | reverse complement strand
ATACGCAGTTCTGGTCTACATGTTTGCTCCAATATCGTTAACGCGCGAGATCATATTCCCATACGGATTCCATCTACGTTCTCTTGCGAAAAAGGAGAGAGTTTGGAGTTATTTTGCTCTATTGAAGTTAGGGTATCATCTTATCTGGTCAGTAGACGAACAGGCCATGAACTCATTCCTTGAATCCAATAACCTATGCTACGGCTGAGGGCTCTATTTTCCTTCTCTGTTCGATTCGTCGTTACATACTACCGTGTATATCCAAACTGCGAAGAATTTGGGAATCACTCTGCGAGTGTGATCAGCTGACTCGTAGACGTGAAGAAGAGGTAAAGAAAGAAAATGGCGAGTTGGATAAGAGCGGCAAAACGGTTCGCGCGGAACAAGAAGGCAGTCAGCGGTCTAGAAACGGCGATTGTCCTCATAGCTTTCGTAATCGTCGCCTCAGCCTTCGCATATGCAGTGTTGAACATGGGCTTCCTAGCTACTCAGAAAAGTCAGGAAGTTGCTGTCGGGGGCTTACAGGCTGCCTCAGCAGCTATTGTACTAGACGGTCCAGTCTATGGATACAGTACCCAAAGTGGGGCCAATGCTAATTTAACCACCATAATCTTCTGGATGAAGACAGCTTCAGGCGCGGATTCAATAGACCTTAACGTCAACAAAACGACCATAGGATTCCAGAATCCACGAGGTGTTTGGCCGAACGTATACAATACAGGCGGTGGCGATCTGGTATACTCGATAGGTGGAATATCGTACAAGGCGAAGACTGGCGCATCCTTAGTGGAATGGGAAGTGGGATCTGGCAATCTACTGGATCGCAATGAAAAGGTGCGAGTAACCATTGATCTGACCAAGCTTGAAGCTACGTATGCCACAGCTGGGCAGGTCGCCAAGAACGAGCAGTTGAAGATCATAGTAAAGCCTCCGGTAGGTTCAGTGCTCACGCTAGTCCGATATGCACCGCCAGAAGTGAGACAGGTCAACGATCTCGGCTAGGCGCGCGGACCACCCCATTTTTTTTCAAGTCAGGATTGTTTGGCGGCAATGAGATATGAACATAAGAAGTATGCTCAGCAAGAAGAAGGAAGAGAAAGAACTTGACGATGATGTCTTACTGTTTAATGTAGAGGGGCAAGAGGATCCAAACTCTGAGGCTCCAGAAGCCGTAAGCAAAGCGGTTCAGAATGTTGTGGTTAAACCCGAAGCGACTACCCAAGAACCGCCCAATAAGCCTCTGATCGAGGCAAAAGTTGTGGACACTCCTGAAACAGTGGAAGAACCGACAGTTCAGGTTCAAGAAGTAACCAGGGAGCCGGGAGCCATCGACAAGCAGCTTCAGGAGCTTTCGTCCAATCTCAAGAACCTAGTGTATGACTTCAGATCATTCTTGTCAGAAGCAGGAAGCCCCTTTAACCCAAATGAGATCCCAGCCACAAGTCCTCGCTTTCAAAAAACCGATACTTCTCCGTTTCCCCTTGCTAGTGAAGACAGAGGCCCAGGGTATATATCAGCTCAAAGTGTTGGAGCGGAGGAGAAAGAAGTCTTTGAAAGCCCCTCTGATATACAGAGCAAGTTCGCCGAAAGATATCTCAAGGGTAAGCTGGAGGAAACAGCAAAGCCACAACTATCAGCTGCGTCCAAGTTCAAAGACATATTGAAGGCTGTTCCCCGAGGTACAAAGTTCTCTGCAAATCTGAGGTCTAGTCTTGACTCCGTAGACATGCCTGCACTGATTAGAGCAGTAAACAGCACGGACTATCTCCTGCATGTTGTGGGGCGGAAGAACCTGTTGAGGATCTTGGAAGTTGGAACGAGAGAAGGATGGATCAGGCCTGAAGTTGAGAGGCTCGTCCTAAGCGTGGCCGAGGTGCTTTCATCCTCCGGAGTCGAAGCTGAAGAGAGAAGTATCAACGTAAACGATCTGCTTCGTGTAGTATACTTCCTAAACAGGCTGCTTGATTCTGAGATATCTGACTTCCTTTCAATGAGCTCTACCCAAGAGAAGCAATACATAGCATCTCGTAACGCGCAACATTGACCCACAAACCTAGTCTCAATGGGAACGAGCCTTGAACGTCTCAATGAGCGTCGCGATCCTAACAATATCAACGATAATAGCGGCCTCGATCTTCGCTGGCGCCGCGATCTCACAACTATATTCCTTCCAGAACGTACTCAAAGAAGTCGGCCAAAGTAACCAAGAGATGATGAGCTCCAGCATACAGATCATCGGAGAATCAAAGAGTTCTACATACATTTCAGTCTGGGTGAAGAATGTAGGCCGAAGCTCCTTCAGGCTGAACGAAGGTACTGTCAACGCTTCCTACTGGGATCTGTTTTTGACATTTCCTAATGGAACCTTTAGGAGATTCCCCTACTCTCCCTCTGGATCAAGCCAGTGTTGGAAAGCTCAGATTCAGAATGACATGGGAACTACAGGTGTCTGGGAAAGAGGCGAAACAATCGAGATGAAGATATACACATCCTCGATTCCCAGTGGATCTTATCGAGTCCGGCTCACTTTACCAAATGGGATATCGGCGGAGGACACATTTTCGATAGAGTAAGTCCGGGAACTGCATGTGTGAGGCAACCAGAGGATGGGGGGACATGGCACTGTTCTTGCGGGTATCTGCTTCATGACTGTCCTGCTCACAGCCAGCTATGTTTTCGTAGACTCGATATATCGCACATCGACATCTTCAGCGAGTTCACTTAGAGATGTTTCAAGCATCGAGATTGTGAGATTGAAGAGCTCATGTTCCATGCTCTCGATCTATGAGAAAGATAGAGACAAAGTCTACGTTGAGCTCCAGAATAGTGGAAATGTCAAAGTCGTTGCATCCGACTTTTGGAGAATCGATGTGCTTCTCACCTATGTCGATGACGCGACTTCCACAAAGGTGACCTATTGGTGTTACTACAATACCAGCGATACTTCGAAGCATAGATGGATACTGGATCCTGCGGAATCGCCGAACCCTTCACCCACGGCTGTAAATCCATTGGATTGGGATCCCTCTGAAACGCTTTCCATAGTCATATACATCCCGAGTTCTGCGAATATGAAGAGAAACACGTCAGGTTATGTAATAGTCGCCTTGCCATCAGGATCCACTTGTGGAGGGCAATTCTACGTCTAGTTCTTACGCGAAGGCGATCGAAGGCTACATCTCGACTGAAAATCAAGAGTTGGACAACGCGATAGGAGGAGGAATACCAATCCCTTCACTGATTCTGATCGAAGGAAACAACGACTCTGGCAAAACGATTTTGGCCCAACAGCTCCTCTACGGCGCCCTCGCTCAAGATCACCGTGTTACAGCCGTGACAACGGAGAATACCACCAGGAGCTTCTTGGCCCAAATGAAGATTCTTAACCTCAACGTGGAAAAACCGTTCATTGAAGGAAGGCTCAGAATAGTCTCGATCCATCTAAGAAATACTGTCTGGACCGGGTACAGACTGAGTAGACTCATCGCAACTCTAACCGATTTCATTGTACGAGACAGATCGAGAATATTCTTCATCGATTCCTTGACACACATGTTCGCCGAAGCAAGCGTTGACGACATTCTCACATTCTTGAGTCGAATAAGGAAGTTGACGGAGCCTGACCAAAAAGTTGCTACAGCAAAATCTGTCGTAGGTACACTGCACGTGAACTTTCGAGGAGAAGAAAGTGAGAGACTACTCGTTCGGATTAGATCTCTTTCCGATGTCCACATCAAGTTGACCAAGGACGTCGCACAAGGCCAAGTCGTCAGGAGCATCGAAGTCGCGAAAATGAAAGGCTCCAAACTGATGGCAAACAGAATCACACGGTTCGAGATACATCCGGCATTTGGCCTGAGAATCGTCCCAACCTCCGAGGCATTAGCGTGATGACAAAGAATGAGTCACTGCAGAAGACGACTCTGCAAGCTCGTGTGGAGCCAAGGGCCAATACGATGCCCAGTAGCCTACAGGATGCATTGAAAAGAAATCCTCACCTTCGACGCTACATGGGTATCGATGTTAATAAGCTAGGCATACCAGCCCCCAAGTTCTACCCCACACTTTCGCGCGAAATGCGAGGTATTCCTGACCCCAACATGATCTATCCTGTGGGCGATCCGATATTCATCCACGTATGCCCTGATCGAACCAGTAAGGTCCGGAAGATGTACCATGTCATAGAACCCAGACTACCCCCAAGTAGGGAGAAGCTGTTCGACAAAATTGAGAGTAGAATAGTGGCAAACATAGATGAACGGATTCAGGCAGAAAATCAAGATGAGAAGCTTACAGTACTTATTGAATTGTTGGACAAAGTCTGCGATGTGAAAGAATCTGGCCAGGAATACGAGGAGAAAGAGGATAGCAGTCACACTGGCTTTCGAGGAAGGCTCTCCTTTGGAACGAAACACGGAAAGATTCCGTTGACACATACCGAGTACGAAATAGCGAAGTACTATCTCCAAAGAAACAGAGTTGGCCTCGGAATACTGGAACCCCTTATCAAAGATCCATATATCGAAGACATATCATGCGACGGAGTAGGCCCCATCTTTGTAGAACACAAAATCTTTCAAAGCCTAGTCTGCGACATCGGCTTCGACAACAGGGATGACCTTGACAGTTTTGCTTTGTGGCTAAGTGAAAGATGTGGAAAACAAGCCACACACAGGAGCCCAATCGTTGACACAGTGCTGTCCGACGGTTCAAGACTGAATCTCGTTTACGGTGAAGACGTGAGTATGAAGGGAACGAACTTCACTATTAGAAAATTCTCCGCTGAACCAATCTCAACATCTCGCCTTATCTCTTTTGGCACTATGGACGCAACACTTGCTGCCTACCTGTGGATACTGGTGAGGGAGGGAATGAACCTATTCGTGTGTGGAGAGACAGCCTCAGGAAAGACCACGACGCTAACTGCTCTAACCTGTTTCATCAAGCCCGCAGCCAAGATAGTCAGCATAGAAGATACTCCGGAGGTTCAACTTCCCCACGAGAACTGGGTTCGGGAAATGACCAGACCGTCCCAAAGAGATGACAGTTCCATAGGCATGTTCGAACTCTTGAAGAGTGCACTGAGGCAACGTCCAAACTACATAATCGTGGGCGAGATTAGAGGCATAGAGGGAAACATCGCCTTTCAAGCCATGATGACCGGTCACCCTGTAATGTCCACATTTCACTCCTCAACCGTTCAAAAAACCATTCAGAGGTTTACAGGCCACCCGATACTTGTGCCTAGGACGCATATGACCAACCTCAACGCCATTCTAATACAGAATGCCGTATACGATTCAAACGGACAGATGAAGAGAAGAGTCACAAGTCTGAACGAACTAGTATCGTACAATCCCGCCAGCGACAGTTTTGGTTTCATAGAGGCCTTCAGATGGGTTCCAGGAGAGGACAAGTTTCTCTTCAGAGCTGAAGGAAACAGCTACCTTCTGGAGGAAAGAATAGCGAGATCAAGAGGCTATACCGAGTCCGAGACCCCTGTGATATACGAAGAACTGCGTGATAGAGCCAATTTCCTGAAGCGCATGACTGAATCGAAGGTCTTCGACTACCGAGAATTCTTCAGAAGATCAGTTGAAGCAGATAAGCAACTCACTAGAGTGAAAGTGTAGCTGGACGTGCAGAATTTGACTGAAGCGCCGACAGTGATGAAGAAGGAACCAAGAAGAAGCAGAATGCGCCTGCTTTCAGGTTTGTACGCGAGAATTCGTGAAAAGAGAAAAATAGAGAGCGAATTGTATTTTGTAATCACCTATATGTTCGGTGTGGCCACGTCCTTTTCCTCTTTGGAAGATATGTTTGGTTATGTGGCTCGCTCTGAGTTCAAGCATTGTGCCCAGATATTTGAGAGAATAAAGGTGTTGGCAAGGAGGTGGCATATCGGATTTATCAGAAGTATCGAGGTGACTGCTCGATCGGTGAAGAGCAAACTGCTCCAAGACTTCTTGGAACGCTTTTCACAAATGCTGAAGACGGGCGATCCGTACGATCGCTTTCTAGTAATGGAGCATGAGGCGTACGTTGCTGGTTTCGAGGCTGAATATGATCGCTGTCTGAAAAGTGTTGAAAATCTGAGTAATGCATACTCAGCGATAGTCACGTCAGTCGTATTCATTACGATAACGATCACGTTGACGCAGGCGTTGATGTCCTTTGGAGAATCGAAGGACGTGATGATGTATGTCGTACTGGCAATCGTT
>CAZJUU010000106.1:0-6269 GCA_964549295.1 uncultured Candidatus Bathyarchaeia archaeon | reverse complement strand
CAATCACATACGCGATCATGCAGATACCTTCGGGCATCTTGAGCGACAAGTACGGAGGCGAGATAGTCCTCTCCGTTGGGCTATCGGTAATGGGAGTCGCTACTCTAGGATTCTCCTTCTCTGTATCGGCACAGATGGCCCTATCATTGAGAACTCTGGCAGGTTTGGGTGGTGGTTTGATTCTGCCAGCTGCGGCGAAATTGCTGTCCGATCGGTTCGCTGGAGAAGAGCTCCTGAGAGGTATGAGTATCTTTGGTATCGGTCAGGGCATGGGATTTGTGCTGACCTACACGATAGGATCAGGTTTTGTTGATGTGTTTGACTGGAGGGCCGCATCACTATTCTCTTTCGTCCTCATAGCTGCCGCAGCCATTTTGTCGCTGGCACTGCCAAAAAGAAAAGAAAACGCTCCTGATCATCAACAAAACAGATCATCAACAGCATTCCACAAGAAGACACTGGCCCTATTGATCATCATAAACTTCGCAGCCCTATCAGTCACCTCCGGTGTGCTCCAGTTCGGTCCTGATTTTCTTGAAAGGAACTTTCAACTCTCAACTTCAAGTGGTGGATGGATAATTGCACTTATGGGAATCGCGTCAACTTTGGCACCTTACATGAGCGGTGTGACTGCGAAGAGAATCGGGCATGACAAAGTAATAATCACGTCAATGATTATGTGCACATTTTGTCCGTTAGTGTTGGGCATCTCATCATCAACTATTGCGTTGGCACTCATCTTCGCAGCGACTGGACTGGGAACCATGTTGTATTTTCCTCCAACATTTGCACAAGTTCCAAGGACTGCGAAGGGCGAACATGCAGGAAAGGTGTTTGGTATATTCAATACTGTCAGCTTTGGAGCTTCTGCAATTGCTCCCATATTGTTCGGATACGTTCTTGACAGCGTCAAATCCTATGAATTGGGTTTCGCTTGTTTGTCAATTCTTGCCGTACTAGGACTGATCGCTTCCATACTGCTCAGGCGATCATGGATGTCCTAGATTTGTTTCGACCACCATGTTGAATCTCAAGAGATGCAGGTCGCTCAATCATATGCGTTCACATGAAAAGACCTATGCTAAAGCCATCCCATATTGCGTGGTGAATCTTGTGCGGTTCCTTGCAGTCTCCAATAATGTGAATTTCGGCTACGTCATTGGATAGAACATTGTACAAATCTCTTCTAGGTTGAAGCCCAGTAGCCAATGCCACTGTGTCGCATTCAACAATTCTTTTTTCAGAGTTTCTGTTAACTGTAACAACGCCTATTTTCGTTATTTCTTGCACGGTAGTATCAGTCAGTATCTCAACGCTATTCTCTTCAAGCATTTCAAGAAGCATCATATGATTACTCTCCCAGAGATCTGTGGCAACGTTGGGAAGCATTTCAACAACTGTGACACACTTTCCCTGTCTCGCTAGCCATACTGCAGTTTCGCATCCCTCAGATCCTCCGCCAATGATCACTACTCTGCTTCCAGCTTCCTTTTCTCTTAGAAGAAGATCACCACATGTGACGACATTTGGCTCATTGGCTCCAGGGATGTTGGGAATGCGATGTGTCGATCCCGTCGCGATTACTACAGCATCCCACTTTGTCTTTATTACCATTTCGTGATCAACATCAACGTTCAGTTTCGTACTGACGTTCAGTTTTCTCAGCTGTCCTCCATACCACTCGAGAAGTCTTTTTACGTCCTCCTTGAATTCTGGAACCGAAGCTTCTATCAAGTGGCCACCCAGTCTGTCGTTCTTCTCGTACAAGGTTACGCTGTGGCCTCTCAGAGTCGAGACTCTTGCGCACTCCATGCCCGCAACTCCCCCACCAATCACAAGAATATTCTTTGGCCTATCGGCTTTGGTTATCTGGAGACGCCTTTCTCTAGCACAGGCTGGGTTCACTGAACACGTAAAAGGACGACCTAACGACTCTGAAACATACGATCTCATCATGCAGCCTTCATGACATCCGATGCATGGACGAATGTCATCCATCCTTTCCTCCCTGACTTTCTGGGGCCAGTATGGGTCTGCAAGCAAGCCTCTTCCTAAAGCGATGATGTCTGCAATTCCATCTTCTAGAACCTTTTCCGCAAGATCCGGAATATCGAGCTTACCAACGGCAAATATTGGAATTGACACTACTTTCTTTACGGTTGAAATCAGATCGATAGTACATCCATGTGGTTGATACATAGGAGGATGAGGCCAATACTGGCTCTCATAGCAACCTGCGTCAACGTGCAATGCGTCGAAACCAGCTTTCTCCAGTCTCTTCGCCATTTCAAGGCTTTCTTCAAGATTACGACCGACCTCAGGAAGTTCTTTTTTCAGCGTGCCTCTTTCACGAGACCTTAGATAGTGCCTAAGTCCGAATCTATATGTAACCGGAAATCCTTTTCCAGCAACATCCTTGATGTTCTGGAGGGTTTCCATAGATAGCCTGAGCCGACCGTTCAGATCTCCACCATACTTGTCTTCACGTCTGTTCCAAAGTGAAGTCGTAAATTGGTCAAATAGGTATCCTTGATGTGCATGCAGTTCTATTCCATCGATGTCCGCCGCCACAACTAGTTCAGCAGCGCGTCGAAAACTCTTTCCGAGCTTTTCGACGTCTTCAGTGCTAAGAGCGTCAGTTGCAATGTCTGGTCGGTAGAATGCCGGATTGACTGAAGATGAAACTGGCTTGAAGCCGAATTCGTTCATCACTTCAGGTGGAATCAGACGACCAGTGCCCGCAGTCAATTGAATGAATATTCGTGCACCATAGGAATGTATGTAGTCGCTCAGCTCGGCTAATGGTCCGTATCCTTTCAGAGATACCATGGGATAATATGGAATTGGTGCCCGTTCAACCTCATTCTCGACCTTGAAGACTCCCGCTATTATTAGGCCGACTCCTCCCCTTGCCCTTTCGACGTAGTAGTCTATGACGCGGTCCGTTAGCACGCCATCCCTATAGACGCCGAGGGGCAGCATAGGAGACATCGCTATCCGATTCTTCACGCGAACCTTACCGATTTCTATCGGCTCAAACAGCTTCTGAAATCTCACTCCTACCTACCTCATGAAGAGTTTCGAGATTCTCGTACTGTAAACCATCCTGAGGTTCATTCGTTCCCATCAGGAAAAATTTCATCCTTTGACTGCGCCGAATGTCAATCCTTTCACCAGAAACTTCTGCAGTACGAATACGGCAATCAATGTTGGGATTATCATTACCGTGATTGCGGCCGATACTTCTCCAATCCGTATTCCTGCATGAGTTATCAAAGCTGTGGCAGCCACTGGGATAGTAGCTGATTCAGAAGACGTAAGCAGGAACGCGAAAAGAAATTCATTCCAAGAGAGCAAGAAAATCAACACGGCTGCAGCTATTACTCCGTTGATCGCTATTGGAATTGTGACTCTTGTGAACGCCTGCCATCTGCTGCATCCATCCACCATCGCGGATTCTTCGAACTCTGTTGAGACCTCGTCAAAGAAACCAGCTAAGACGTATGTGGCAAATGGAACGTTGAACGTATTGTATGCGAAGATCAGGGCCCACCAAGTGTTCAGCAGGTTGAGATACTTCATCAGAAGGAATATGGGTATTGCTGAGGCAATTGGAGGAAACATTCTGAAGCTTAGAATATCGAATTTTAGGGTCTCGCCGCCTGTCTTGAACCTTGACAGGGAATAGGCCGCCAAGCTTCCGAGTGCTATCGCAAAGATTGTGCTGATACTGGAAACCACTATGCTATTTCTGAAGTTCGTGACAAAATTGTATTTTGTTACAATGACTCCTGACTCTTCGTGTGCCAGTCCGAACAAGGATAGGTAGTTGCGAAACGTCGGTACTATGTGGCCTAGATCGTAGGCGAATGTTCCTCCGACTTCTCTAAAAGAATTGAAGATCATTATGACGATTGGAAAGAGCACCCAAACCATCGCTAGGACTAGTATTGCGTAGCCCAATCCCTTTGACGCCAGACCCGGTCCAGATCTTCTGCGTCTTTGAGCTGCCATGCGTTGATATCACCTTGCCCTCAATTGACGAATCATGACGTAACACAGCACAGATATTATGATTAGTAACACGTATGAGTATGCAGATGCTTTGCCAAGATTGTAGAACCAAAAGCCAAGCCTGTAAATATAGTAGCTTATCACTTCTGTGAGTGTCCCAGGCCCTCCTCTTGTAAGTGTGTAAATCATGTCAAATGTCTTGATCGCATCAATAGTCCTTAAAGTCAAAGCGATCAATATGACAGGTCTCATAAGTTGAAGTGTAATGTGACGGAATGTCTGAAGTGATGATGCGCCGTCAATGGTCGCTGCTTCAAATGGAGCCCTTGGCAGAGATTGTAGTCCCGCTAGCATCAACAAGAACATAAACGGTGTCCACTGCCACACATCGCATGCAACAATCGTTGGCATAGCAAGAAGTGGATCACTCCGAAAATTCAACGGACTAAATCCAATCCACTGAATAACAGCATTTACGGCGCCTAGTTGTTCATGAAGCAGGTATCGCCACATGAGACCAGCAGCGACTGATGCAACCATCATGGGTATAAGAAGAACTGATGTGACCGTTCTGTCAAACTTGATTCCGCGATTCACGATCAGGGCAAGCAGCAAACCCACCAAGAACTCTATTGCGACGGCCGCAATTGTGAATACTGCCGTGTTCTTAAGGCTGATGTAAACTAAGTCGTCCCGGAGAAGATCGATATAGTTACCGAGGCCGATCCACTCCATCTGCTGTTTTCCAGGAGTTGTAAGCAACAGGCTGTTGAAAGATAGGTAGAGTGAGTAAATGAGTGGGTATATGACAACGACTAGTATGACTATCAGCGCCGGCGCGATCATCAAATACTTCAGCGGTGCACGTTTCTTCCGTGCCAATCCTAGGTTCCCGCGCAGTCCACAATTCCCAGCGGATAAAAAAAAGAGGAGGGCTTAGAAATAGCCACTCTCTGACATCAGTTTATCCATGTCTTTCGCGATACTCTTGGTAGCCTCTTCGGGAGATATTGCACCTACGGCCGCTTCGGAAAGGTATCTTCCTGTAATCTCAACGAGTTTTGGACCTTCCGGCAGCATTGGCAATGGATCGCAAAAGTTAACTCCTTTCTCTACGAGAACCTTGTATGGTTCATACCACGGATTCTTTGCTTTGAGCTCTGCATCCTCGAGTTCCCAAGTGGTCGTTGGAGATCTTCCCATGAGAGCCCTTCTTCTGATTATGTCCTTGGATTCAAGCCATTTCAGAAAGTCCCAAGCTTCTTCGGGGTGAGGAGAACTCTTTGGAATGAACCATCCCCAAGATCCGAGCGAGCCAGATCCCCAGTTAGGAAGATCTTTTCCAGGCACTCCGCTCATCCAGCATTTTCCTGTGACTTTGGAAGACTCCGGATCCTCGTAGTAGTTGTTCCAGAGAAACAGCCAAGTTATGTGAGTTGCTGCGAGTCCTGCAGCAAACGTTGACGCACTTTCATCGAATCCCCATCCTGTTGCAGCTTCTGGAGCAAACTTGAAGCCTTTCATCATGTCTGAAACCGCCGTTCTACCCGCGTCGCTGTCGGCTGCGCTGTGAAAGTCGTCATAGAACAGTCTTCCTCCGTGGCCAAACAGCCAGTTGAAGTACTCCATCGTAACAGGATCAGGCCTAAGACCCGTCATTACGCTCCCATACATATTTGGCGGTCGGTAGAAGAACTCGACGACGTCTCTGTACTGCTCCCACGTCTCTGGAGCGGCCAAGTCGTACCCATATTTTGCCTTGAAGTTAGATTTCTCTGTCGCATCCTCCAAGAGGTCATTTCTGTACACAAATCCCATGGGGTATGTCCAGTGAGGTACATAGTATACAGCTTCTGGAACCTTGTAGCCATATCTTCCCGTGACTTCCATTATCCTTGGAACATATTGGTCGATTGGGAACCCGTCTCGCTGTATCCAGTCGTCCAACGGACGTACCCAACCAAGCTGGCAAAATTCGCCCACCCAGTAGTAGTCGGCTGTAACGAAGTCGTAGACACCTGTACCAGATGATAGCTGAGGAACGAGTTTCTCATGCATTACTTCGTATGAGTACTCTTCGTATATGATCTTCACGCCTGTTTCTGCTTCGTACTCGGGGAGCAGAGATTTTATGAATACGCTGTCGGGCACGCTCTCAACCATCGTTCGCAGAACGACTTCTTCTTTTGTGACCGTTGGAGATTCCGTTGTCTGTGTTTCGGTTGGGCCCGTGGGTCTGGTTGCATAGTAAGCTC
>CAZJUU010000105.1:0-6313 GCA_964549295.1 uncultured Candidatus Bathyarchaeia archaeon | reverse complement strand
ACGACATGAGGCCATTGTACGGCAAACTACATAGCAGTGATGCAATTGTTTTAGGTACGCCTGTATACTGGTATGGTCCATCCGCCCAGTTGAAAGCCTTCATTGACCGTTGGTTTGCGTTCTCACATCCTGAATTCGCGGGGAAGATGGTTGGAAAGAAGGTGGTCCTAGTCGCTCCGTTCGAAGAAAGTAGCGTGTCAGTCTCAGATCCCTTGGTGGAGATGATCAACAAGTCGGTGACCTATCTAAGGATGGAGTTGTTCAAGAAGCTTCTAGTCTCTGCTGGAGAGAAAGGAGCGGTGAGACTCAACAAGCACGCGATGAAGAACGCCTATGAAATCGGCCTCATGTTGAAATAGACAGATTCCAAGACCGTTTTGGTCTCCGCAGGATCATAGAATTTAGTAGTACCATGATTCAACAACCTGACCTCTTGGCTGTTGACCTAAGAGAGTTGTACGAAGATTGATGGTCAGACCGCAAGTATGAAGTCTAGTGGAGATTCACCTACGACCAGTTGCAGGTGCTCGTCGTGCTCCGTTCTGACTCGCTCTAACTCGCCCATTGCTGTCAATCTCTCTTCCACGGTCACCTGTTCGCAGAAACGTCCGCGAAACGAGATTAGCCGATCAGGAGCAGGTTTCACATCGCCAACAACCTTCACGTTTTCAATCTTGTAGATGCATGGCGTGAATATTGACTCGGAGTCGTCACATACCTCGGCAGAAATCTTGGCTTTTCCGAGTCTCTGACATGCGAAATGTCCGTAAATATCTTTGACTTCACTCCAGTCTTTCACACATCTAATGAAATAATCATGAGATCCATACCTTCCCTGCAAGACCTTTCTACGTTCGTGAAAGCAGAAATCTTGGAACTTCATCGCCTTCTCCATTGATCTTGACTTGTAGAGACGTTCCAGATCGTTCAAAGCATATGATCGAAATGCGGTCTTTTCACGAAGGAACTGCTTCAATGTTTGATGGACATTCCTTGATTGATCAATCCCATAGATCATCAGATCTATGTCGGAATCGAATCTCTGCAATCCGACCAGAATCGATCCGGTAACTCCAATACTGGACATATTCACTCTGGGCTGTTCCGCTAGACTCTGAACCAGTTGAACCAGTTCACGGTAGATTTCCCGGTAGACATCTTTCCCCAAAATATCGTTCAACTTCGTCCTCGGATCATAGTGGGTGCGAACATTCTGAAGAGGGATCGCTTGAAGTTCTGTGCCGAAATAAGGGTCGAAGTGTATGTACTGAGGATAGTGGTTCCGAAGAAGTTCCCACCTCTTTTTCAGATCGTAGACTTTCTTGTACCTAACACCGCCACGCTCTCTATCCCCGTCGGATGATGGAACATATCTCAGAAAGGAGACGATTCGATCAGGCGGATGAACAAGTCCTTTTACATCAAAGATCAATCCTTCAGTCGTCTCTAGGAAGTCCCCTTCCCTAGCCTTTTGATCCCACATTTGCAAGCCATTTCCTCTATGATTTGAATGATCAACGCTCTTATCTGCAACTGATACAGTTCAACGCTGGAGAAGAGAGAGGAGGAAATTGAACATGTCGCTTTTCTCACTTGGCTTTCGCAGACGGGTAATCCACGAAGTTGTTGTAACAACGTTCGAGACAAACGGAAAACCTCACGCGGCCCCGATGGGAGTGATTGCCCGCGGCGCTAACGAATTGATCCTGCGTCCGTTCGTTGAGGCCGACACGCTTAGAACCTTAAGAACGTCTGGATGTGGAGTTGTCAATGTAACCTTGGACCCTTCGATTTTCTACAGAACCGCTTTCAAAAAAGAATCATGGGTCAAGCCTCCTACAAGAACCTGGTTTGAACAGGCTAAGACGGTAGTCGCTCCTCGCCTCAAGTGTTCAGACTCATATGCGGAATTCAAGGTGGTCGCCATATCGGGCAGAGGTTCACGACGAGTGGTCAGATGCAAAGTCCTTCACATAGGATTCAGTGGAAAAAGAATCGCACCTTATTGCAGAAGCATCTTCGCCACCATTGAAAGCATAATCCACGCAACGCGTATCAGAGAATACCTCAAGAAAGGAGACTATCGAAAAGCGCAGAAGCTAATGGACATGATACAATACTATGGTAACTTGGTTCACAGAGTGGCTCCTGGATCAAAAGAGGCTAAGATACTTCATGACTTGATCACGCACATCAAGAATCGGGCTGATCTCATCTAATCTGGAACATATATGCCTGTCAGATTGAATTTATTCACGTCCACTAGTCCTCTGTCAGTGATTCTCAGTTCCGGGATCACAGCCAGAGGCATAAAGGAGAGAGCCAAAAAGGGTTTCTCCAATTTAGATCCAAGTTTCCTTGCAGCTTCGTCTAAGGCCGCAGCTCTGCTTGCCACCTCGTCTGCGGGGCGATCCGACATTAAACCTGCGATTGGCAGAGGCAGCCTAGCCAGAACGTGGCCTGAATCTACCGCTACAAGACCTCCGTCTATGTCTGAGACGACGTTTGCTGCGAAGGCCATGTCTCCACTCCGTACTCCCAAGACGACCAAATTGTGCGCATCATGACCAATTGTGGATGCAATCGCACCTCTCTTGATTCCAAAACCCTTGACGAATCCTTTTCCAATATGTCCGGTTCCCCGGTGTCTTTCGACCACTCCAATCTTGACCACATCTTCAGATACGTCTGACTCAATCAGTCCATCCTTCACCTTGAGGGCCCTCACAATCTTCCGAGTCATCGCTCCACCTTCTGTGACATCAATAACAAGTGTTTTGATCGATGCAGTAGACCCTACTGATCTTATGTCAAAGTCTATTGCTGACAGTTCCTTGCCAACGTGAACAGTGTTTCTCACGTAGTTTGGATATCTCGGATTCGGCAGATTCACCGTCAGAATTCCATTCTCAGCTACCACCGAACCGTTGGCGATGACTTTCTCCGGTTTCATGTCCTCCAAGCGTTTTACCATGATTATGTCCGCAATTCTTCCGGGTGCGATCATCCCCACATTCTTATCCACTTCGAAATGTTCTGCCGTGTTAATTGTCGCCATCTCTATAGCCTCCACTGGATCGACTCCCTCCTCAATCGCGCGCCTAACGATATGATCCATATGTCCTTCATTGACGATGTCGTGAGCACTTCTATCATCAGACACAAGAATGCAATGTCTAGTGTCTACCTTTGCCTTCAGCAAAGATTTCATAAGTCCGTTCAGATTCTTCATCGTTGAACCCTCTCTAAGCTCCAGCTTTATGCCAAGCCGAAGATTCTGAAGCGCATCCTCAGGTCCTGTTGCTTCGTGGTTGCCTCGAATTCCACAGCTAGCGTACGCGTTGAGTTCAGCTTCAGTCAACTTTGGTGCGTGACCTTCAACGATCTTCCCCGATTTCTCAGTCTCTTCAATTTCTCTCAGAAGCTTCCAACTCTTCTGGAACACGCCTGGATAATTCATGACCTCGCCAAGCCCTACGACACCTTTCCATGCCATTGCTTTCTTCACGTCGCTCGCATTGATGGTCCCACCAGTGGTCTCTAGACCCGGAGCGGACGGCACGCATGATGGTACCTGAACAAAGACCTTGAGAGGAAGCTTCTTGGCTTCGTTCAGCATCAGCTGCACCCCCTTTAGGCCAAGAACGTTTCCTATCTCATGCGGATCTATCATCACTGTCGTACTTCCTCTGGGAAGTACAGTCCGTGCGAACTGAGTCAGAGTAAGCATCGAACTCTCGACGTGAACATGACCGTCAATCAATCCCGGAACAAGGTGGTATCCTTTCGCGTTGATTATTGACGATCGATCGCATTGTATCTCTTCGACGCCTCCGACAAATGCTACACGTCCATTCTTCACAGCAACTCCCGTATGGTCAAGGATCTCCCCGGTGCAGACATTGACGAGACGCCCATCTTTCAATACTAGGTCGGCTTTTCTCCGTCCAAGAGCAACATCGATGAGGCTCTTTGCGTCTCGTGCATTCAAAGCAATCATCCCGAGAATGAAGGGGTTTGTATTTCTTCTTGAAAACAAGAAAAGCCTTATGCAGACAAGTTTCTGCCCAATTTTCAGAGCGCCTCCAACAAAGAGAACAGCAATAAGGTAATGCCTAGGAAGTCTTGAATATCTCCTCGGAAAATCGCTTGAGATAAGGGTGTGCATTGTTATATCATGAGAGCGGAGGATAGAATCGCTTCTTCCCTTCAACTTGCGATGCTCTTAGAAGTGAGCGCATATCCTAAACCCGGCAACGTTCACAGAACTCAAAATTTCCGTGAAACAAAATATGAGCATTTCCTATCCTCAGCTGCAGCTCTTGGCTCGACTTACAGATGGGCCGCTCGCAGGGGAGTAATGATTTCGAAGGGAACAGCTGACATCTCGAATGCACAACTCGGAAAAGCCATTCTGATGGGAGTTGAGAACATGATGCAATGGCAGATAGGTGGAAACACAAGTCTGGGAACAATTATGATGCTGATTCCCATCGCTGTTTCCGCAGGATTAGCCACAATCAATGGCAAAATTAGCATTGCGAGACTACGTGCGAATATCCGCAGACTACTGCAATCAGCCACATACGTGGATTCCCTTGACGTTTTCAAAGCTATTTCAGCTGCGTCGCCCGGCGGGATCGGATCGAACAGTGAGCTGGACGTAATGTCCTCTGATTCACTCAATCAAATACGTAGAAACCATATCAGACTACTGAGAATCTTCAAGATGGCAGCTCAACGTGATTCCATCGCATCCGAGTGGACGACCGGTTACAAGATAACCTTCGAAATCGGGCACCCTTACTTTGGAGATTCCATCAAGGCAGGTATTGACATGAACGCTACAATAGTCGATACGTTTCTGCAAATCCTTGCAGAGGTTCCAGACACTTTGATAGCACGAAAAGTAGGATTCGGGAAAGCACAATATGTCTCTTCACGTGCCAGAGAATGCCTGGACGCAGGTGCAATGACGACCGAGAAAGGAGTTTATCTGATCAAGAAGCTGGATCGGGATCTTGGAACTCCACACCATGAACTGAACCCGGGAACAACAGCAGACATCCTATCAGCAGTTCTAGCAATCGCGCTTCTAGAAGGATTCAGAGTGTAGTCTACCGCTTCTATACAGACTAGTGAACACTTCGAACTCTTCTAACTACTACCACCGGAACATGTCTGACGGCTTCCAGCATATCCCAAGTAACCTCATGGGGCTTCACACGGAATCTTTCGCCCATGTCCCATGCAGTTCTTCCTGCTCCCGAACCCCTGGCTCTGTTGGCAACAGCCGATACCTGAAGAGCTTCCTCAGCGCTCAGATTTTCTCCAACGACGGCAAGAGGTGTAGATCTTGGACGTAGTTTCAACGACCGTCCAAGCAGGTAGGCAAACAGACCAAGGCACTTCACTTCACGAACTGTCGTTTGCCTCACACTCATGTGAAAATCTCGAAAACTGTAGGTCTTGTCAGAATCCACAACCAACACGGTCACCTTTTTTCCCGTCTTGATCAACAATTGTTTCCGTAGTTTGTCAGCTTCTTTTCTAGGATCTTCAAGAGGTAAAGCGACAATGGAGAACGGAAGATTGCTTGCATCAATTCCCCCCTCCGATCCATGTCTCAAAGCCTGAAGAAGACCCACACGGTCCATTGCCAGTTGTTTGTGCGCAGCACCTTCCCTGACCGGATACTGTGCAAGATGCGCAATATTGGTTCGACTGAGGTGACAAAGCGGGCCAAGTATTCGACCCCAGACGATTCTCATCCAACCAATCGCGATCAGCTTCGCCAAACTGGTTGGCTTAATGTCGGCTTCATCAATGACTTGCGCCGTGGCTACTGAGATTGCCTTCTCGGATACGACCAGGAAATCCCCTTCGCGTACGATCTTGGAGACGCCATCTACGATGTCTCCAATCCAATCATCCATCGGTCTCCAATACGAAGTTTCCACGGGTCTTACCGCATACTTCAAAAACGTTCTCCAGCCAATGGGCCTCTGTTTTGAACCAGTGATTGATTGTATTCTTGTGGAAAGCAAACATAGACTCGTTTTCTCTGTCTTGAAAGATTAGCGGTTTCGACAAGAAAGCCCACACTGCCACTTATGTCCATTCATAGATTCATACCTATCTTTACGACATCAGTCTTTCCGCCGTAGATCTTCAGTCTCCGAGTCCAAATACTTCAGAAGTATGCAGCATTGATCAGTACAAGATCAGCCTTGATAGAAGTATCACGGGCTCGAACCAAACATGATTCGCGAAGCTCGGAACCGAAAAGAGTCTACCTAACCTTTAATAGCAT
>CAZJUU010000104.1:1687-6321 GCA_964549295.1 uncultured Candidatus Bathyarchaeia archaeon | reverse complement strand
ATACATTGCCGGTAATGGAACAATTACGCCGGAAGCGCTTGCAGAAGAAGCGGATGCAGATCAAAAGAAAAAGACCGCCTTTGACTCCTTTGTTGATAGTATTGTCAAGAGCGCAGCGGCGATGGCTGTCTCAGTCAAGCATCCCCGTGAAATCTTGGTATCTGGAAGAATATCGAGAGTGAACAAGATCTACGAAAGGATAGACGACAGGTTGATGACGTTTGGAAACGTCAGAAAGGTTAGTAGATTCGCTGAAGTTGCAAAGGAAGCCGCCCAAGGAGCAGCGCTAGTCGCTGATGGGCTAGCTGGGGGACGTTTTCGAGAGCTCTTGGAAGTCACGAAGATACGTGAAGCATCAGGAACAGTTTTGGATCACATATATTTGCCAAATGCCAACGTCCTCAAACGGAGATATGGCGTCTAACAGCGGGAGAACAGAATCGTTGACTAGTCATTAAGCGTGACTAGAGCTCCAGTATTATTTGCTCTTGTAACGAACACTGATCCGCCGTGTTCTCTGTACAAGAACTCAGCGAGATGTTCCTTTAGAGTCTCTGCCTTTGAAATGCTGTCTACGATTCCGTAGATGCTCGGTCCCCAAGAACTCTGACCAGCTCCATACGCGCCGGAACTCAGCAGGAAGTGGATTGCCCGTTCGATAACGGGGCTGAAGTATTTTCCTCCTTGGACCTTACTGAAACTCTCCCCCACGAGGTTCTGCACAGTTGTTACAGACTCGCCGAAGTCTCTAATGTTTCTCTCGGTCAATGAGGGCAGCATCTTCATAATAATTGTCCTACATATCTTTCCAACAAGTTCTGGCGATGCTGGAGGCAAAGTCGAGAATGCCTCTTTTTCCGCCCGTCCAAACAGCCCCCTTCCAACGTTAGGAATTGCGACTACGAAACGCCATTCCTCTGGAATTTGTTTCCGAAGGACTGTAAGTGAAACATCTGACTTTGTGTCTTTCATAGGTGATTTCTTTCTTCCAGAATCCAAGACGAAACCTCCGTGCGCAAACGCACCCACACCGATTCCTGAGACTCGACCTCTTCCTAGAGCTGCTGCGATCTCTTGAGGAGCAAGACATAGTCCAGAGAGTTTTGTTATCGCCGTTCCGACCGCCAATGAGAGTTGTGTCCCGGACCCCAATCCAACATGTTCGGGAATGGACTTCAACACATTGATCTCTGCAGGCTTAGCTTTCGGGAACTTCTCAATGAATGCGTTGGCTATTCGAATCGTTCTCTCTATGTCCAGACCTGTTGCGTTTACCTTCTGCGATGAGGCTGCTTCCAATTGGACGTTTGGCGTTTCAATGGCGACGCCAATTGAACCGTAAATGCGCCCCATGTCTCCGCACGTGTCTATGATTCCAAGATGAAGTCTTGCAGGCGTTAATATGGCCACTTTCAATACTATCTTCCTCCTGTAAATCTCTCGTCGGGTTGTAGAGCTGTTTGCATCGTACTATGCTTATTATGCGCCGACATGTCAGTATTAATCCCTAACTGACCATTACTTTGCTCGTGGTATTGAATGAGGTCGTTGGACGTTCAAGATACAAAGCCTGATGTGACAATATCATTGAGAAAGGTGGGTGCTATTGGAATCAAGATGCCGATTGGTTTCGTGTCTTTCGAGAAGAAACCTGTAACTGTGATTCCCACATTCAACGTCTTCATAGACCTACCTTCGAAGCAGAAGGGCATACACGCATCTAGGAATTATGAGGTCATCTCGGAGACACTGAGCCAGTATGTTGGAAAAACATACAAACTTGAGAATCTGTGTGCCAGTGTTGCAAGAGAGCTCCTTACAAGGCATAGATACGCGAGCCGGTCTGAGGTTAAGGGGCAGGGCCAAGCTATCTTTGAGAGACATGCACCGAAGAGCGGCATGACAAGCTATGAGCATTGCAACATCATGGCCAAGGCCATTGCTAAGAAGATGCCTGACGGAAACATTGTTGTCAAGAAGATGGTTGGAGTTGGAGTCACTGGTATCACAGCTTGTCCATGTGCACAGGAGATTCTTAGAGAGAAATCGAAGTTGAATATCAGGAGAACTTCAAAGCTCAGAAAAGACCTGATCGAACGTCTGGTGGCGCAGGTCCCCGTCGCTACACACATGCAGAGAACATACGGGACCGTGACTTTGGACGTTCCCGACGGTATTGAAGTGGATGCTATGCAGCTTGTCCATGTGATAGAAGATTCCATGAGTGCTTCAACATTCGAATTGTTGAAACGACCTGATGAAGGAGAGATAGTCAGAGTGGCGGTCTCACGGCCTCGTTTCGCAGAGGACAGTATCCGCTACATGATGAGAAATATGGTGAAGAGGTTTCCGGATTTGTCGGATGACGTTAGACTTGTTTTGACGGCACGCAGTAGGGAAAGCATACACAAACACGATTTCTACGCTCAAAGATCCATTACAATTGGAGAAATAAGAAAAGAACTGCGCCACTAGGCTGCGAATTGGCTAGGACATGTGGGATCGTGTCTAAATGGATTTTGAAAAGTGGCGTCCATGGTATGAAAAGATCGTGACCAGTTTCGGTTTTGATCGAAGCGCAGATCAGAGATCTGCAGATCTCCTAGAGCGACTGATACAAGGCAAATCAATTCATCCGTCTTTTGTTCAAAGGATGGTTGAAGGTGAAACCGTGGCGGTCTTCGGTTGCGGTCCCTCGGTCGAGAAGAATATCAACGAGTTTCTAACATCTTCAGTGAGGCTTGGATCAATAGTCATCGCAGCAGACGGTGCAGCTACGCCACTCGCAAGAATCGGGCAGATTACTCCAATGATCGTCGTTACGGACTTTGATGGCGCGGTCGAAGATATAGTGAATGCGAGCAGGGCTGGGTCGTTGGTAGTGGTTCACGCTCACGGAGACAACATGTCAGCCCTTGAAACCTATGTTCCAAAGTTCAGGAACGTGTTGGGATCCACTCAAGTGGAGCCGCGACCACACGTACACAACTTCGGTGGTTTCACAGATGGTGATAGATCAGCGTTTCTTGCAGAGGAGGCTGGCGCGAAATGTGTAATCCTGTTGGGAATGGATTTTGGCAGAGTTGTGGGGAAATATTCTAAGCCAGGCCATATGATAGATTATCCTGCAAACACTGTCAAAATTGAGAAGCTTCGTCTGGCCAAGGAGTTGCTGAGTTGGCTTGCAGGCTGGGCTAGAGCAGAGGTCTTGAATGCCACAGGATCGGGAGAGAAGATTCCTGGAGTTGATAATGTCGCTTTAGGTGATTTGTGAATGGGTGATCTGGAGTCGATTGCAAAGAAATATTTTGACAAGACGATAAGTGATCGGGAGAGGGCAATCTTCGAAGGTGCGATCGCCCTCGGAGCCACATGTCATCAGTTCGCGGGAACTCCCATAACGAAGGATGAGAAGGTCGTGAAGTCACTTGAGGAGGCTGTCTCAAATTCAATGGCCCTCCAACCATACAAGAAGGCCGTTAGGTTGAGGATAGATAGAGACGCCTTGAAAGGAGAGAAAAAGAATCCGTATGACTACGAAACGTTGAAAGGTCGTCACATGGACCTTCAGGTCGTCTCGGAATATGGTGACTCACGGGCTACTCTTAGGATGAGGTACGTTCCCGACCTCAAGTACACGCTGATGTACGTGGAGAAAATTGAGAAAATCTCCAAGTAGGTCCACTACACAGATAGAACATTCTGTTTGATTCATTGAACTGAGGAGTGTTCGTCAGCTGACAAGGATTGCTTGGGGAATCACTGGAGCGGGTCATTTGCTGATAGAGTCCTATGAGGTCATGTCAGAAATCACCACAGAGAAGAACACTGAACTAACAACGTTCATGTCTAGTGCAGGTGCAGAATGCGCCAAGATGTACGGGATACTGGACAGAATTGAAAGGATTTCGACCCGGGTTTTCGTTGACACACGGGCAAGCGCACCGGAAGTTGGGGGACTGGCAAGGGGACGATACAATGTTCTCGTGATCTCACCGGCAACCGCCAACACGGTAGCCAAGATCGTTGTGGGCATCGCTGACACGATAATCACAAATGCTGTGGCTCAGGCGCAGAAGGCGGGCACGCCCATCATTCTGGTTCCGACCGATCAGGCGATTGGGCCTCTTCAGACTTGGCTGCCAGATATGGTGACTGAACATGGTAAAGAGACATCGGACAGGCCCAAGTATGGTGAGGAGATACAGATATCGATCAGGAAGGTTGACGCAGACAACTTTGAGAGACTCAAGAAGATGGAGGGCATGACTGTCCTTGACCATCCATACAAAATCCGTGACGCAATGAAGTCATACCTTAAGTAGCTGCGAGTTGACTTGCTGTTTTGAAGTTCCTTCTTGTCACAGGTCAATTGGCAAAGGATCTTGTCAAAAAGTATGCTTGCGAAAGCAACGTTGAATACGAAGTCTTCGCCTTGCCTTCGCCAGTGGCAGCGCTCTTGACCGCTCGAGCTGTTGCTGAGGCTTTGAAAAAAGCTGCTCCAAAAGGTTTCGACGCGATTCTGACACCAGGTTTCATATTTGGCGATGTTTCCATCATCGAACAGGTAACCAGCATACCAACGTTCAAGGGACCACGCTATGCCGCAGATCTTCCCACCGTGCTTGAGATGT
>CAZJUU010000104.1:0-1677 GCA_964549295.1 uncultured Candidatus Bathyarchaeia archaeon | reverse complement strand
ACTGTCCAAGGTGGTTCCAGCATGCGAATTGCTGAGAGACGAGTTAAGAAAGAAGGCGTTGGACGAGCTGTTGGCTGTGGAGAAGAAACGCGATGAACTTCTGCGAAACAGAGGAAACTTCTTGATAGGCTCTCTTCCCATTGGAAAAGATTTCCCAATGCGAATTCTCGCAGAGATTGTTGACGCGCCTATTCTTTCGGATGAACAGATTGCAGAGAGAGCGAAGTACTATGTACGGTCTGGAGCCGACATGATCGATGTTGGAATGATTGTAGGCGCAGGCAGGGATAGAGATGCGAGACGCGCTGTAAGAGCCGTGAAAGGCGCCGTGGATGTTCCAGTAAGCATTGACACAATCGATCCAGTTGAGGCTAGAGCGGGTGTTGAAGCCGGTGCAGATCTTGTTCTGAGCGTGGACGGTGGAAACGCAGAAGACATGGCTTGTTTTGTCGGAAGAGTTGCTGCGGTTGTGATACCGACAAACCACAAGAAAGGGAAGTTTCCAAAGAAACCGGATGAACGAGTGGAGATGATGCAGAGTAACATAGAAATCACTAGGAGACTGGGCGTGAAACGTGTCTTGGCTGATCTGATACTGGATCCTGTTGGATCTCCGGGTTTCGTAGAGTCCATTGTGAGTTACTACAAGTTCCGAATGAACGAACCTGATGTGCCATTGTTTGCAGGGGTTGGAAACGTGGTCGAACTCTTGGATGCCGACACAATTGGAGTAAACGCGTTGGCGGCAGGTGTGGCCTCCGAGCTTGGAATTGATGTTCTTCTGACGACTGAGGTTAGCAACACATGCAAGGGATGCGTGAAAGAACTTTCAACGGCTTCGAAGATGATGTTTCTTGCGAAGAGAAGAGGATCCATTCCAAAGGGTCTGGGAATTGATCTTCTGTTTCTCAAAGAGAAACGGTTCTTGGAAGAACCATACGCCCGGAGATATGTTGAGGGCGTGACTGAAATTCATGCAATCAGCGGGGAAGAATTACGAATGGATCCAAAGGGTTGTTTCAAAATAATGATCGATAGAGAACAGGAGATGATCGTGGCGATTCATTATCCTATGCAGAGAAGAGACAGATCTGACTCTGTGATTAGAGGGAAAACGGCTCAGGAAATATACAGGACAGTGCTGAAGTCAAATCTGATTTCAGATATCAGTCACTCGGCCTACTTAGGATACGAACTGGGCAAGGCGGAGATTGCGCTGAGGACTGGAAAGGGTTACGTGCAGGATTCCATGCTGTTCAACTGGTGAATGCTCAGACATAAGTTATCCTAGGTCTCGTGCACTTGCAGATTCCGGTCAGATATTCAACTGTGAGGACCGGATCTGACACTACTTCCTCGTGACCACACTTCTGGCAAACTACTCTGATCAGAACTTGGGTGACAGCCTCCTCGTCATATGTGAATAATGCATACTGACCTGGTTGAGCAACCAATATCTTCTCCGTTTTCCCAACTTCGAACTGGTTGTCTCTCAAGAAGTCAAGGAATCTCCTTCCGATGTGTCCACACTTACTGCATGCGACTCTCTTGCAGAGTCGGGGATTCCGATCAAATGATTCTTTCTTGAGCTCGATCAGAACTCTTTCCATTCATACAACCTTCATGCTTCAGTTGACTAGGATCATACTTTAATCGGAAAATAACCAGTCTCCCATC
>CAZJUU010000103.1:0-6323 GCA_964549295.1 uncultured Candidatus Bathyarchaeia archaeon | reverse complement strand
CAAGACCTGGCGCGTTTTTGATGGGATTGTCAAACCTTTTTGGAACCGGTTCTAAGCATCTGGAACAGAGCATAGTGAAGAGACTCTACCACAAACTGGGAATCTCTGTTGAATCCACTGAGAACCTTTCACTCAAATCAATGTACGTACAACTGCAGCACAGATAAACACATAGCCACTTCAAAACCGATCGATCTAGAGTGTCTTCAGCCTTCGGTAGAGGAAAATGGTATGCAATAATAAGCTCAGGTTTGCTTTTCTCCGCATTCACTGCAGAATTCAAGATCCGGAGATATGAAGGCGTAGCATTTCTGACAGAAGTGGTCTGATGCCTCTCCCCTCGTCTCAGTCTTCTGTGGCTTTGTCGCTGACATGGCGACGGGCTTGGCTTGCTGCTTAACTACAACTGGAGGAGCATGTAGTTTTCCGTAGAGGATCAACCCACCTGCCAAGGCTCCGAAAACGATTGCAAGAGTCACGACGACCAGATTACTGGACAACAGATGCCTACTCCAACAAGATTCATTTCAAAGATCAATATATCCGGTCGCCGCTGCCCTATTACCTTTTTCCGAGCATCGATGGCCCCACAAGCTCACAATCTACGCACAGCGAAAACCTGACGATAGAAAGCACATTTGCGATCGTTGGAGTTTATTCGTAACACTAATCTTACTCAGGCATAGAATTGGACTGAGGTTGTGAAGATGCCTTACATAGAACGTGAAGAGAGAGCGAGATACGAAAAGTTGATTCAGGAAAGTATTGATCTATTTTCTCATCTTCCCACAGACAAGATTGATGGCCACCTTAACTATTTTATCACGAGACTTCTTGCGGGGCTTTACATACCAAGCTACTTCAACTATAATCGGGTTCAGGGTCTCTTGGAATGTATCAAACAGGAGTTCTACAGGCGTCGGGTTGCGCCCTACGAGAATGAGAAGATGAGGCTACATGGAGACGTGTTCAGGGAGACGTAGATGATAGGCGGGGCAATCAACCATCCTTACAGGTTGTACCGACAGCTGCTACGAATGTATGGAAGACAGAATTGGTGGCCTGCTAGAACTAAGTTCGAAGTCGTGATTGGAGCAATATTGACTCAGCAAACGAGTTGGAGTAATGTCGAGAAAGCTATTGGGAAACTCAGGCGGTCAGGCCTTATGAACATGCGCAGCCTTGGAAACGCGAATATGAGGATGCTACAAGCTTGCATATACCCAACTGGGTTTTACCGACAAAAAGCGAGGAGAATTAGAAGCGTTACAAATCATCTACTCAAGAAGACGAATGGAAATCTCGACAAGCTCTTAACGAAACCACTGGCTGAATCCAGAGTAGAGCTTCTTGCCCTGAATGGAATTGGAAAAGAAACAGCTGATTCAATACTCCTGTACGCAGGAGGTCAGATGATCCTTCCGGTTGATGCCTACACTATGCGAATGATGAAACGTGTTGAAGGCCGCAAAGGCACTTACGACACCATACAGAACTACCTTCAAGAGAGTCTGCCGAGAACATTGGAGATTTACAGAGAATTTCACGCGCTTGTTGTGAAGCATTCAAAAAGAACATGTCTCAAGAAGAAACCACATTGCCTGAATTGCACGGTGCATCCATGTAACTACCGATCTGAAAGCAACTGGGGATCGGACAGAACAGCATAGTTTCCAGTTGCTCTTGGCGAGGCCAAGACAACGCAAACTCTTTATTGATCATTTGCAGGTGTTACGGAAAACACATCAAGATGGAGGTGCTCTATGAATGGTCAAAGTTGTGGTGGATCCCAAGAAATGCAATGGAGACGCTGTCTGCGTAGGTGTTTGCCCAGTATCTGTCTTTGAAATGAAAGATATGTCAGGCGAACAGAAATCAGTGGTTGTCAACAACGATGCATGCATTGTCTGTCGAGCCTGCGAAGTACAGTGCCCAACCCAAGCGATAACGGTCACTGAGTAAACCAGTTCACAGACGGAACCAAACTTCTTTTCCTGATTTTTCGGGAACTAATGCCACTTTCTTAATGGCATATCTTTAATAAGCCGCCCCAGACGTTTTTCGTTGTTCTCAGCAGTCCGTATGGGAGAGATTATCATGGACAGAGGTCAAATCTTGGAAGTTCTCAAGAAAGTGTACGATCCGGAGTACCCGATGCCCATAACGGAACTCAAGATTGTTGAAGAAGATGATATCACCATAGCCAACGACGGAGTAAAAGTAGAGTTCAAACCAACAGCGCCATACTGCCCAATGGGCGGCGTCATCGGCATCATAATCAAGTACGCTTTGGAAGAGAAGCTTGGAAAGAACGTAGAGGTTCGGGTCAAACCCGGGACTCACGCACAAGAATCTATGGTTAACCAACTGCTCTCGGACAAGAAAAAATACGAAGAGACTGTGGATCGTCTGAAGTCCTCAGGAATGCTTGAGCGATGCATAGCAGAGTAGAGACGTAGTACTCCTCTACCTTGAGTCTCTCACAACTGCGCGCTTCACCGCATCTAGAACATGTGTCTCGCAGAGTCTTCTAGGCCTAGCACAGTCGCTGCTTGGCTTCCGAGGCAATTGCACACTCTGACACACATAACATAAATAGTGCGGCAAAAGTGATAGTGGCTCAACTCTGGAGACAGGGTCTATTGGCCGAAGTCGCTAGGCAAAAGGTCTTTGTGTTTGACAAACGCGTCTGCACCGGCTGTAGACTCTGCGAACTTGCATGCTCCTTCGTGAAATTCAATAGCACATACAGTTACAAGAGAACGCATATTCAAAGGGAAATATGTTAGCGATGGCTGCAAGAAACCTTAGTCGGGGATGATGATGGATTCGGGAGACTATATGCGTTTCACATTCATGTGCAAGAAAGAAAGGCCTAGAGCAAAACTGGCTAAGAATGTGGCGATAATAGGCGCCGGTCCGTCTGGATTGGCAGCAGCCGGATACCTAGCCTGCAAGGGTTACAGCATCACCATGTACGAGAGGCTTCCGTTTCCAGGAGGGTTGATGGTTTTTGGCATTCCGGAGTTCAGAATCCCGAGGGAGAGAGTATTCCAAGGATGCAAAGAACTAGAAGGTATGTTCGACGTAGACATAAGGACATCATGCAAGGTGACTTCCAATGGAGAAAGAATTCTCGGTGATGACCACGCCAAGGAGATTGTGGAACTTGAAAAAGTGATGGATGAATTTGATGCCACGATAGTAGCGACCGGTACTTGGATCTCTAGAAATATTCCGGCGGAAGGATCTAACCTCAAAGGGATCTACTCTGCTCTTGAGTACCTGTTCAGATGCAAAGCCCACGAGCTAGGCCTAATACCGGCAAGTGAAAAGATTGAGCTCGGCTCTGAAGTGGCTGTTATCGGATCTGGACTTGTTGCGATTGATGCCGCTTTGGAAGTAATCAGAGAAGGTCACAACGCGCATCTCATCTCCATCGAGAAGCTTTCCGAGGCTCCCGCGGGGTCTTTCGAGGTAAACAGACTGAAGAATATGGGAGTTGATCATACAGAGAGGGCTGTCATAAAGAGGGTTATTGGAGATGGAAAAGTCGAGTCAATAGAGCTAGTCGACGTAGATGCGGAAGTCAAAGGTGGTTTAATTCTAAGATTGGAACAGATTCCAGGTACGGAGAGAATAGTTGATGACATAGATAACATCGTGGCAGGGATAGGCCAAATACCTACGCCACCATTCAAGAAGGGATTTCTGGAAATAAAGACGTTGAAGTGGGGTGGAATCGAGGTGGACAATAAGTCGATGTCGTCTAAGCAGAAAGTCTTCGCTACAGGTGATGTGGCCACAGGAATAAGCAAAGTAGGGAGAGCCTTCCAATCTGGACTGCGAACAGCCTACTGGGTCGATAGGCATCTCCAAACTACGTGATGTGAGCATGATTGGCTAAAGTAAAAATCGTAGATATGGAGAGGTGCATTGGTTGTGAACTATGCGAGAAGGTTTGCGAGTTTCTCTACGTGAAACCTAGAACAAAGGTACGTTCGACCAAAGACGGAGTGCTTGTACCAGCTGTCTGTTTGCACTGTACTGACCCAGTATGTGTCTATGCGTGTCCGACAGGAGCTGTGTATAGGAATAGCGGGGGGAGTGTACGCATTCGACAGAACAGATGCACGGGATGCAAACTATGCGTCATGGCATGTCCTTTCGGGGTTCCTGACGTTGATCTTTCGAAAGGCTTCATGACAAAATGCGATCTATGCATGGAAAGGGCCAGAGAGGAACTTCCACCTGCATGTGTGGAACTCTGCCCCACAGGAGCTTTGCTCTACGGAGAGTATAACGAGGTTATGAGTAAATCCAAGAGTAAGGGTGTGGAGTTGCTCAGGAAAAAGAAAATCATCACCTCAGAATCCAATGTGAGAATCTGAACTTCGGAAGAGATTCAATGATCTACCAAGCCCTGCTTATGATACCGGCATTGATTCACATCTACAATAGAACTGTGGCCAGAACACTGCTAGCTGTCGTGAACGTCATCCTGCTATTACTGAACGCAAGTAACCTCCTTACATTCCAACCTTATCAAGCTGCCATAGTAATGGTTTCGCTTGTCTTGCTCATAGATCCCACGAGCAACATACCACTTCTTTCAATAGTGACGTTGGTTTCAATAATACCGCTATGGCACACGTTATCATTAGTCATTCTGGCACTGCTGATCTTCGCTGCGCTATCCATAAAGAGAAGACAGAAAAATCTTGGCCTGTATCTATTGATGGTCCTTCCACTAACTTTGGTTTTTGAATATTTGAGCTACCCTTTCGCAGCTGTAGCCTTACTGTTGCTGCTCGTGGGCGCGCCGCCTTTCCAGAAGTGGCTTAAAGACTTCTACTCAAACTTCCAATCTACTGCGGTGCTAGTGGCATTCGTGACGTTGATGTACCTGAAAGCTGAGCAGACGTCATATGCTTTCGTTGCTCCACTCCTTGTCCTGTTCGGGGCTCTAATGATGGTCACAGGCGTTTTCCAATGCATGATCTGTAAGGATTTCACTGAACTCTATTCAACATTTCATCAGCTAGTATTTGGCATGCTGCTTCTCTCGGCACCCATAAGCGGGCTAGAAGCATTGTTCTACTACCTTCTATTGCCGGCAGCGCTCAGTCTAGCAATAGTCCATTCTGTTCACAGCTACTTCGCCGAGAAAACGAGCAGAAGCGGGATGTTTGAGTTTGGCGCCCTATCCAACAAGTTGAGGGTCGAGGCCGCATCAACACTGATGACGTATCTGATACTGTTCACTCTGATAAGCATGAGTGCAGAGGTCTTCATACTGACGGGTGTCGAGACGAATATTGGGTTCATACCGATAGGGTGTGTAACGCTATTTGTGGCCGCGGCGTCACTCGCCGCATTCTTCCGTAACTACACTCTAATCTATGAAGGCGTGTCTGAAAGCGATATCTGGCCGAGCGGTGCTCTAAAGCCTACCTTGGGTGCGCTTACCGCCGTGAATCTACTGACAGCTCTGGTCCCGCTGTCTTCACTGGGCATTCTCTCATTCATTACTCGATGGAAGCTTCCTGAATTTGAGGTAATGAACCCTTTGCTTATGGTAACAATAGCGGCGATTCTTGCATCGGTCATCATAGTAAGATTCGTAAGACGAACGAAAGAGAAGTCTTGGACTACTGGTTACAGCCCGGTGCAAGAGCTTCGCAGATCAAGGGGAGAAATATTCACGTTATGGCAGGAGATATTCAAGCCTATCTACAATATCAGGGTGCCTGATGAAAGAATCTCGGAGATCATCGGCAGAATTAGTCCCCTAATCCTCTTGGCGATATTCATCTTGCTGGTGATACTGGGGGAGATCTTATGAACCTGCCAATACTGATGGCCAATCTATTTCTTGCGATACTACTGGGGCCTCTGTTTGATGGTCTGAGAAGGAAGATTACAGCTAGACTTCAGAACAGGATAGGTCCACCTGTAACACAAACCTGGTATGATATTCTGAAGCTGTTCAAGAAGGAGAACATACTACCGGAAAACAGTGGATTCTCAATACTTGTTTTTCCTACTCTTACACTTATGTTATCGCTCGCAATGTTTTCAACAATATCGACTGTAACGATGGAATCTCCCATGGATGGAGGCGCCATCATATTCATTGAGTTAGCTGTTTTGTCGGCGTTTGTTTTGGCAATTGCCGGTAGCGCTGGAAGGAACCCCTACGGAATAGTGGGTGGCTCTAGAGAGGTGATTCTGGTCACTCTTGTGGAACCGTCGATTATCGTATCCTTAACGGCTCTAGTCTTGGTTAGAGGATCTGCAACGTTTGATGATTTATCGAAAGG
>CAZJUU010000102.1:0-6368 GCA_964549295.1 uncultured Candidatus Bathyarchaeia archaeon | reverse complement strand
CATGGGAGGCAAAATCAAGTTACTAGAACAAGTGACTCGGAATCTGTCGGAATGCATAACCGTAGACTATCCTGGCGGAACATGGCCGGGAAACAAGTTCAGTCACATAGTGCCGAATGGGCGAGGCAAACATGAATTTGACGAAGAGAAGTGCATAGGCTGCCAAGCCTGTCGAAACGTGTGCCCTAACTATACGATAAGTGTTCAAGACGAAAACGAGAAGAGAACAGTATCAGTATTCCTGGGACGATGCGCGTTCTGTGGCAGATGTATGTTCGACTGTCCCGAGGAGGCGATAAAACTAACTCCTCAATACGAATTTGCGAGTACTTCACGGAACAACTTGTACGTTAAGAATACGGTTGAACGAAAGAAGTGCAAGAATTGTGGAGAATACCTCCTCCCAGATAAGCAGTTGAACAGAGCGAGAGAAAGGATTCTTGCAGAGATTGATGAAAGAGTAAGAAAAGTCCTCGAAGAAGATACCAAGACGTATCTTCACTACTGCCCGGACTGTAGGAAAAAACTCGCTTACACAATGAACACGCATACTAGAAAATACTATTGAGAATTGGGGATAGAAGATTTGGATCTGAAACAGAAAAGTCGAATGTACTCACCTTGGATATTTCACGCCCACTGTGGCGGATGCAATAATTGTGACATAGAAGTTGCAGCAGTACTGGCTCCTAGATTTGATGTTGAGAGAATCGGTTTTCAACTGAGAAACAACCCTCGCCATGCCGACATCATACTAGTTACGGGACCGGTTCCAAGACATTCCGCGCCAGCTTTGAAACGAATCTATGACCAGACTCCTAACCCAAAAGTTGTGATGGCAGTCGGTGGATGCGCCGTCGACTGCGGCCCATACCAACGTGATGATGGAAAAGAAAACTATGCACTCGCAGGTCCAACGGACAAAGTCATTCCGGTCGACGTATACGTTCCAGGATGCCCACCCAAGCCCGAGTCAATTCTCCACGGCGCAGTCTTGGCAGTAGGCAAATTGGCTGAAAAGAAGTAGGAGAAAAGCAGTGCAGAAACCACCAAGACCTACAATAAGAGAGACCAAAAGAACGCAGCCTACGAAGGTACTTGTCTATCACCCTGAACTCTGCACAGGATGCACTTACTGTATGACAGCGTGCTCATACAAACACTATGGGATTGCTAGTTTCGAGAAGACCTACGTAAAAATCATTGAAGATCCAAACAAACCCTATTCCTTCATAGGGGGCCACTGTGCACATTGCGAGACAGCAGCATGTGTGGCCGCATGTCCAACTGGAGCGATGTACACTGAAGAGAAAACAGGAATCGTTCGTGTAAACGCTATGCTCTGCATAATGTGTAGAAACTGTCAAGCCGCTTGTCCTGTTGGACACCCGTTCTATGATGAAGATCTTCATCAAGCGGTTAAATGCGATCAATGTGACGGCCGTCCAATGTGCGTCCAACAGTGTCCGACAGGTGCCATAACCTACGAGGACCGATTGGAATCGAGAAAGAAATTTGGAGTGTTGGGAAATGAATGAGAGTGAGGTTCCACTATACCCTCTTGAAAAACAAGTCAAAGCACCCTTGCCCGCCACTATGGGCGGAATAGTGAAGAATCAATACGAGAGCGGACAAGTTCAGGAACTTGTCGATTACTTCATTGAAGAACGTGTCAGAATTGGATTAGAAGACAAACCCCCTACCGCCTACAAGTTTTCTGAGCCAATAGCAGAACTGAGAAAGATTGTTGATGACACGCCACTTGCAAAAAAAGCCAATGACGTCGCAAAGTTTGGAGGACAACCAGTGAAGGTGCTACCTTGCTAGTTCAGAACAAACATTACTCATTGTTTCTGGGATGCACGATACCAGCGTCCCAGATATTCGTTGAGAAAGCGATACGACTTGTGGGAAAGAAACTGGGGATTGAACTGTTGGATGTGCAGGGCGCCACATGCTGCCCAGAACCTGAAATTTCAAAGACCGTAAGCTACGACGGTTGGCTTCGAGTCGCCGCGAGGAATCTCTCAATAGCTGAACAGAAGACTAACGCCATGTGCCTAATATGCAGCGGTTGCTACGCCACTTTCTCGAAGGCGAACAAAGCTCTTGGCGATCCTACGGTATTGAAGGAGATCAACAACCAACTTAGCCGTGTGAAGAGAAGCTACAACCATGGCGTCGAAATTATGAACGTGATTGAACTGCTTCATGACGATGTCGGCCTCGACCGACTAAAAGCCAATTTCGTCAAACGGATGGACAAGGTTAGATTTGCCATACATCCGGGTTGTAGAATACTTCACGAAAAGAATCTTGTTGAAAAGATGAACAATCTAATGGTGGCAACAGGAGCATCTGTGATCGACTGGGCGGCGCAACCTATGTGTTGCGGAGTACCCTCAATGTACAATGATCCCGAATTTGCGTTGAACGAAAGAGCGAAGAGGAAAGTAGAGGGACTCAGAAGTGCAGGACCTGACTGCTTGGTACTCGTATGTCCTGCGTGTTATGACATGCTCGAAAAAGCGGAGATCTCCTTCCTAGAGCCAGAGCAGTTGATCCCTATAGTCAACCTAGTCGAGCTGACGTCACTGGCTATGGGGTACTCGCCTGAAGAAATTGGCATGGATTTACATCGCATACAGCTAGCGCCGATACTCGACAAGATTGGGTAGAAACAATCTGATATACACCAGATCTTTCTACACATGAGATCTCAATTGTAGCGAACTCTCTTTCCGTATGGTATCCTAATAGTGAATGTAGTGCCCATGTTCAGCTTGCTTTGCACCGTTATGTTACCACCGTGATTTTCAACGATCCTTTTGCAGACCGGTAACCCAAATCCTGTTCCATAGGGCTTGGTAGTAAATAGCGGAAGAAATAGCTTGTCCAATATTTCGTCAGGTACACCAACGCCAGTATCCTGAACGTCCAAGCATATGAAATCGCCTTTTTTGGCTGCTCTTATCACGATTTCACCGCCATTCGGCATTGCTTCTACGGAATTTGTGACGATGTTCTTCAAGACCCGTCTCATCATTTGTGGGTCAACTGTCACTTTCGCAAGATCTTCGACCTGAATTGATATCCTAACCGTGGGTGGGACCCTCAAGTTGGATAGACTCTCCTTAATGAGCGCATCCAGTCTAATTTCAATTGGTCTTGGCTTCAGAGGTCGCGCATAGTCCTGAAGATCAGATGCAACTCTTCCTATGTATTCGACTTCTTCCTCCATCTTTCCAAAAAGTGCCCATGCTCCCACCTTCATTCCATAGTTTCTATATTGAGGTGGTGCAGCATTGATTCTTTGTTTTGCTGCAAGAATCGCATTAGTCATGGTCTGCAGCGATTTTGACAGGTCGTGTCCGACAACCTCCGCCACTTCACTGATGGCGGTGATTCGTTCAGTCTCACGGAGAATTCCAGTCCTTTTCTCCATCAACTCTTGCAGACCTTCCCTGTGATGTCTAAGCTCCTCCTCCATACTCTTCTGCTCCGTCACATCGTGGAATATTCCTTGAATGACTGGTTCACCTCCCACCAGAATCACAGATGCGGTTACGTGAACCATCTTCATTTTTCCTCGTCTTGTGATTGCCTCTGCTTCGAAGGTAGATTGCTGTTGCTCCATACATGCCCTGAACATTTTGGCATAGTATTCAGCCTTCAGAGGTGGATGAATAATCGTATGCGGATGTCCTATGATTTCTCTTCTCTTTCTTTCCAGAAGAGTCTCCGCCGCTTTGTTGCAATTGATGATGAATCCGGTGTTGGCATCAGTCCAGAAGATCGCATCATTCGCTTTGTCGAAAACTGCCCTGAACTTCTCATTGCTCTCTTGCAGTGCTTCCTCCACCTTCTTCCGCTCGATGATGCTGCCGATTAGCTTTGCCAGAGTTCGCAAATGCCTCTTGGCAGCATCATTTTCATAATTGGAACTGGGTTTGCAGGAGCCCACGTGCTTACGAAGCATGTCGACACATACATTGTATCGCCTGCCTAACCTTTGTAGTTCTCTGGCATCTGTAGGCGGTGTTCCATATCCAATCGCCATTGCTCCTACGAGTCCTTCGCCCGCAAAGATCGGAGTGGCATAGATGCGTCTGCCGCCCGCACATTCAACGTCGATTGGCTCACCAGTTTCGATCGCGACCTTGGAAGCCTCGGTCCAGCGAGACTCATGGCAGTGCCATCTTCCATCCTCGAGTGCCTTTCTATCATCGTCCGTGTCGCACAACTTACGTGAGGCTTCGTCAAGAATTCGACACCAGAATGGGGCAATACTGATCAGAGCATAATCGCCGTTCTTCTCGAATATCGCGAGCGGGTTGTCAAGCTCAACTATGAAATCGTTTATGATACTTGCGATGTCGTTTTCTTTCAGAGAGTCCAAAATCATGCGACTGGTATTTGCTACGATTAGGTTGCCATAGGCTTGCCTAAGTTTTCCGCCTGGTCTCTTAAGTTCTGCAACCAAAGGGCATCATGGCCTCTACAATTTTCGCGCGTATTCTAGCTGCACTAGAGAGAAAAAAGCTTCCTATACGTCTTCGTGGTTCGTGATGGCTGTTTTGCAGACGTCTGATATTCTATGTTGCGATCACCGTTGTGCCAAGCATTTCAAGCAATGTATGATCTAGACGTAGAAGCCCGAGAAAAAGGCTTAATCCTAACCCTAGGAGGATGATGGTTAGAGCGGTCACTGAACCCAATGCAAGAGCGTTTCCATCAACGAGGCTACCGGACACGTTTGGATTGCTTCTAAAGAAGACTTTGTAGAATGTCAGAACATAGAATCCAAACGTCATCGCCGCAACCAAGAAGATTGATAGGGTCAGCATGTTCAGTTGTCCTTGGAAAAACTCCATATAGAATTCGAAGACTGTGCGATAGCCGAGTAATGGTGGTATCGACGACAAGCTTAGGCCACCGACAATGAAGGAGAATGTCGTCAGCGGCATCTTTTTCGCCAGTCCCCCCAGTTTGTTTAGGTCTCTGCTGCCAACTGCATGAACGACATTTCCCGCCGAGAAGAAGAGAAGTGACTTTGCAAGTGCATGACCAAGTATGTGTATCAGAGCAGCACTGAGCACTATGGCAACCGATAACTGAGGTTGACCTGCAACTCCGACGATAACGAAAATTATGCCAACTTCGCTTATGGTTGAGAAGGCCAGAATACGTTTTAGGTCACTTCTGAATCCGAACAAAGGAACCTTGACCCCGAACAGTTCCAGAGTTGCGCATATGGCACCTGTGAATGCAGAAGCCACGCCAAGAACAAGAATGCTTGCGCTAATAGCATATTCGGACAAAGCGATCGGGGCTACAGATCTTATCATAGCAAATGCTGCGCATTGAACCAGTATCCCTGAGAGAAGTGCGCTAACTGGAGTGGGAGCCTCGGAGTGAGCTCTCGGCAACCAGACAAGTCCGAACGGAACTATTCCTGCCTTGACTGAGAATCCGATCATTAGCAATGCTGACACTATCGTTTTGATCTGGCCACTCATCTGGACAAGTCTTGGATCTAATATCGTCACTGTTCCGGAAGCAGTATACACGACAAATATGCCTATCAAGACCAACATCGCGCCGATAATGCTCAGAACGATGTAGACAACGGCTGCTGATATCGCGTTTCTTGTTCGACTGAAGAGGATGAGGATCCCTCCGGTTGCTGTAGAGATTTCAAGAAATGCAAACATTGTGACAAGGTTGAAGCTGAGCGTCAGACCTGTCATCGATCCGATGAATATGAGAAGGATCATGTGGAAGAATTCCGCGCTACTATCCAGTTTCATATCGGACACGGCGTATAGGGCGGCGAAAAGACCCACCAAAAGTGTGATCTCCGCGACGAAGAGACCTGCCGCATTCGCTGTAATGGTTCCGTATATGAACGTCATTCCAGAAATTGAAAGAACAAGAAGATATGTCGTTATTCCCAGCGCGGCTAGGATGGAGATGAGTATCGTTATGTCCCTTGCTTTTCTCGAGGCTAGGCCGACTGCGAATGACGTGGCCGCTCCGCAAATCGGAATCAGTGTTGGAAGTATTCCGAGAATTTGGTTCAATGGCAATCCTCTATTTTCCGTCAATGAACGCGTTCTTGACTGTGTTTTTCGTTATGGTTCTCAAGTGCGTAGACGATTGCCGCAATTTCCATGATGTTCTTCAGATCATTTCTACAGTAAACTGCTTCACATGGATCGTTTGGTTTTCTTATGGCCACAAGGCGTGTTCGTTTGGCGATCTTGCTCTCAAAATCTTCAACGTCTGGAGTCCACCTCTTACCTCCAAAACCAAAAATCATCAACTCTTGGAAGGAGGGTAAGATGAAAGTAATACAAAAAGAAGAA
>CAZJUU010000101.1:0-6371 GCA_964549295.1 uncultured Candidatus Bathyarchaeia archaeon | reverse complement strand
AACAATAGACAGAGGTCTCTATCCGGGACCTGAATCATCTTTTCCAAGAAGACTTAGGTGAGAAGATCTCATTCTCTCAAGATGAGAGTCTGTACCTAAGGGATCACTTTGGGTCCAACTGCGAGGCTTTCATGTTTTTGACTGCTCGGAACGCTCCCAGGATTCAAGAGCCTATTGGCATACTCTCATGCTGGATATCTAAGCGATGATCCCGTCTTCAGCGCTTCCACAATTGCGCCAAAATCGCCAAACATGGGAAGCGGATCATCGAGACTGAAGGTGTCATCAGGCACCCGAAATGACGCAACAAAACCTTTCAAAGCACGCAATCTGTTAGGCCTACTTCTGAGTGACGAGAGGAGCCACAATAGGTCTCCCGGGAAGAGCCATCGTTGCTTGACCCCAACCCGATAATTGAAATGATGACCAACGTCTTCGTTCAACATCATCATACATAGCAAGTATGGAAAATCTACCCCTGATGAAATAGCGAGAGGTAGGGAGCCCCAGAACCTTCCATTGACCTCCATTAGCTTTGGTTCTCTAAGTCCTTCATCTCCTCTGAATTCGACCATAGCGACCCCGTGCCAGTCAAGCCCTTTGAGGATTCTAATTCCCAAGTCAATTACCTCATCATTTCTGACACTTTCTCTGAGTGTGCTTGCTCCTCCAGTAATGGGATATTCTCTGAGCCTCTTGTGCATGAACACAGCTTTCGGCTCAGATCTGTCCATCAATACCTCTACCCCATACCCGGTTCCAAGAACATATTCCTGTATCATCGGCAAGACTCGAGTTTTCGTCAGCTCCCTGTGTTGTGAAACCATCCTATGATATTTTGTGACCAAGTCCTTAGGACCATACGCGTAGTTACGTGAAGAAACTTTCAAAACCACAGCAGAATCATTCACCCACATTACTTTCATTCGGGGCTTGATCACTATCGGATAATTTATCTCGCTTGCCACTTTCGCCACATCATCGACATCTTCGATGAAAAAAGTCTGGGGATGGGGAATATCACACTTCGACGCTATCTGGATCGTCTGTGCCTTGTCGAAGACCTTCCCAGCAATATCGTAGGGCGGCACTGCTACCGCGACGTATGGTTCAAATTCCTCTTTGTGTTGGGACAGTGGCATAGCTGTGAAATCTGTGATTGGTATCAAAAGGTCAAAGTTACCTTTCTTCACTAACTTTAGGAGTGATCTTACGAACCCTGTACGATTCTTCTGGGGGGATACATACAAGGCTTTGTGCTTACAGTATTTCGAGAGAAAGCCTGCGTTGAAACTAGTACTATGTCCAGCGGTGACTTCTATCTCTCTCCTTCCCAAAGATCTTATTACTGCCAAAGCCGCTCTTTCTGATGCGTCGGTCACGAAGACTCTGAACAATAGACTTACTCCCTGTTCCCTAACTCAGCTATTTTCTTAATCACTTCTAAACCGAAGGTCAATCCGTGGGTTAGAAATGGTAGGCACATCTCTTCCGCAACGATCTCTCTTTCACTACTAACAATTGATTTCCTCAGGTCATCCAAGTCTGATGCATCTGACATAATCGTTCTGACTCTTCCGATTTCAAATGCAAAGTGAGCGTCGCTTCCACCGATCATAGGTTTCCTCAAGAAAACTGCAATTTCTCTTGATCGTGAATTCTGTATGTTTGAGCTTCTCCCGTTTAGTACCTCTATGACGTCAATGCTGTCCAACATTTGCTTCGTGATCCCCTTGTGATGCCTGAAAGGGTGCGGAAGAATCACCAGCCCACCTCTTTCCTTAATGTCATCGACCACACCAGTGAAATCTTGGGACACTATTTCTTCTCTTACAAACAAACCGATGATGTCGCCAATATTCGTTCCCATTTCTACTCCAGGAACAACCAAGGGATTCTGTGATGATGAGGCTTCTCGCTCAGTTTCAAGTGCGCCTGTAATAGTGTTGTGATCAGTGACGGCTATTGCAGACAGCCCTCTTTTCTTTGCCATCCTTATGATCAAGCGCGGACTTAGTAATGAATCATAAGAGTACTTCGAGTGAATGTGAAAATCGGCTTGCATGAATGATGAATCTCCTTCAAACCATGCCTTGCTCTTTCATGTAGTCCTTGAAGCTTGTAAAGCAGAAATCAGATAGTATGGCCTTTAGTCTTCTCCCTGTGTTCTCCAGATTGTAGTACGTTACGAATGACCGAAATGGACTGAGTCTTAGTTTTGGAGTTCCAGGATCTAGTTCCCAGTTGTGTACATACACCACAGCAGGAATTCCTCTTGCGTTTAGTCTCGCAATGCTTGCTCGTACTAGGGTTGGAGGAGAGATGCGCAAATAGAAGCCACCCGCTATGGGGATCCTGAGACCCATTAGTGAACACACAAGTAAAGGGAATTCCCATAGACCTCCGCCTTCATCTCTCTTGGTTACATCCTCATAAGAAGGCCTGTAAGGCTCCAGTGGGGCTCCCCCCATTCCGTACAATGGTGTCTTTACAGGAAAGATACTTGAGTCGTAAGTGAAACCTTCGTCTTTCAGAATCTTAAGTGCCCACCTAGTCCTGTTATTCAACGAGAATGATGGAGCTCGAAATCCAAGGCACCTCTTGCCTAACAATGTGTTAAATCTTCTTATTTGGGATCGGAATGCTTTTTCATCTATCTTCCACAGTGGCTCGTGATACCAACCATGAAACGCTATCTCATGTCCCCTAGAACATATTGTGTGCAGTATTCCCGGACGCTTTTCAGCCAATTCTCCGACAACGAAGAAAGTAGCGCTTAGTTCGTGCTCATCCAAGAGTTGTAGCGTTTCATCCAAGCTACTCGCTACGCGCTCTTCTCTTTTCTCAAACGCTCTATCCACGACATACTCAGGGTGGTACCATTCTTCCAAGTCTACTGTCAGAATGTTCTTCAAGTATTCTGGCCCCCTGAAGGCCTAGCACTCTTGCTAATAAAATGCAGAGCAGAGTGCGAAGTTGTCTCGTTATTCTCTCGATTGACACCAGAGTCCACTCACATGGGCCATCACGCCTCTACCGACGAAGATCAACGGTAGAAAGGGTCATCTCGAAGCTGAAAACATATTTCTGGCTTCGCCGGGTTCGAACATGTGGCCTAAGAAAGGTCCTGTTGCAGTGCTTCTCTGCCTAATGGGCCTACTTGCAAATCCGTTATCAGCCATCTAACAAGGCCTTCCACAAAGAATACGCTTACCAATACGATTCACAGAATTGACACGGAGAAGATAATCTGGCAAGAAACTGGCGCAAAATGCGATTGCGTTTTCCAAGAGTTCCACCTGTTCCTTTCGTTTATTTCGTCTCGATTGCTTTTTGTAGCAACCTTGTTATTGCGTAGAGCGTCATAGCAGTGGTTATTGTGAAGAGTCCGATGAGCGTGAAAGCTATAGACGCCAACGCTATGTTAGTCACTATGCGGCGTTCCAAGTCGTAGAGTCTAAGCATCCAAATTCCAAAAAACAAGCCAGCCACTAACGAAATCACTCCTGGCCCGCCTAGGAAAAGTAGAGGCCTATCCTCTACTACCAACTTGAGAATTGACATCACAACGCTAACTCCATGCCTTACTGGACCATGGGTCGAAGTCTGCAAGCTTTTATAACGACAGGAAACTGGAACTTCCATAACTCTAAGGTGCTGCTTATCCGCCGAGAACAGAATCTCAGCACTAATCCCCATCCCTGTCTCAGACAACCTCAAACTCTCAATGGCCTTTCGACTATATGCGCGTAAGCCACTCTGAGCATCTTCAATCACATGATTGGAACTGGCCCTTATCAGTCTGGCAATTGCCTTAATACCTGCACGGCGATATCCTGGAATTTCCGCTGGACGAGCACCTTCCAAGAATCGAGAACCGATGACAATGTCCGCCTTGCCCTCCAGAATGGGCTTCACTAAGAATGGAATATCACTAGGATCATGTTGTCCATCTCCATCCAAGGTTACGGTAACGTTCGGGTGTAGTTCTCTCGCCCTGTGAAACAAGCTCTGAATTGCCTTTCCATAACCTAGATTTTGTTCATGTCTTATCACATCCGCCCCTACTCTACGCGCGATCTCCCCTGTCATATCCACAGAACCGTCGTCACAAACTACGACTTTGTCAACGTACTTCTGCGCCACCAAAATCACCTTCGCTATCATTTTCTCTACGTTGAAGGCCGGAATAACAGCAACAGTAGACAGTTCCTTTTCCATGGTTGACTCACTCATACCAATGCTTCATCATGTTGGCGGCTCCGATCACGGTATTTGACAGAAAGAATCAGAGTCATAAATAGCGACACAAGAGAGACTACAAAACCTGCTTGCACATCAGCTGTCGGTTCATACTTAATAACATAACGGTTCTCACCAGTGGCGCTCGTGAAGGTTACGAAATCAGCTTTCAACAATTCAATTTCTGTTCTCGCTCCATCCCTCATATGGTACACGTGCCAGCCTGGGTAGGCAGGCACTCTCACTTGAACTCGAGTCTGCCCTTTCACTTTCACTGTTATAGTGCCAGATGAAACGTAGGCCGCGTTGACCTCAGCACGCGGTTCTGCGCTTGCGATATCGTAGTTTGTTAGTGTCTTGTAGATCAAAACTCCATTCTTTTCGTACAGTCTTGCAAAGAACTTTGGATCTTCGAATTTGGCCAGTCCTTTTGGATCAGCAAGATTCTCCGGTTCGGGATATTTTGCATTCCAGTAGATGTAGTTCGCGCCGTATTTCTGCATCAAGAGTAATGCATGTGAGCTGTTTGTTGTGCTGAAGATTTCCCTCCGATCCATAAGAGTGTCAAGTACCATTGCCAGTGCGAAGGCAGTTGACAGTGTCTTTCTACCCGTTAGTGCAGGGATCCAACTCCCTCTGAAGTGGTCTGTAACGAATACGGCGCGCTCGGGCGTATTCGCACTTATCCAAGACATTGCTTCCACATCGCTGGAGTAGATCGTGTACCAGTGAAATTGTTTTGTTACAGCCATACCCTGCACGGTCGAGATCGAAACTATAGTAAAGATAAGCAATGCTCCAACAACAGTTTTCATTTGCCAAGAAAAACGAGTGGCTGCAAGCTTCCTTATCAGACAAACAAGAGCATATGATGCAACCATGTACAGAAACAAAGCAAGGAATACTACATACCGATTGGGAAATCCCATGTAAAAGCCAAAATGAGCCCCCTGAGTCAGATACAACAAAACCAGACTGGAAACAAGAAAGACGACGGGAATCCTTTCACTGCGCGCCCGCTTTAAGGCGATGATCGACCCAACTCCAAATAGAACAAGGGGCGCAGTGCCTAGTTCGTAATGAAGATCAGCTAGAGAAGGCGTGTCCACCAGAGCATAATCCCTATTGATGCTGTAATATGCAGCGCCGGCTCCCGTTTTCAAAATCAGTCTCTTCACCAGAACAGGGAGCCAAAATTCTGCTCCTATGGAGCCGCCAAGAACAAGCACTATGAGCAGTTTCCCTACTCTTTCAACAAGACGGATCCGACTCGTCTCATTACGGATTTGCTCTGAATCCCGAAGCCAATATGGAATCTTCAGTGCAGGGATGACTGTGTACAGCAGCATCGCCATGATGGCCACTGAGCTGGATATGGTGTGAGTGAGCATAAGCATCCCAAAGATTCCACTTGCCACCATCAGGAGGGAAAAGCGGTTCTCATCGATTGCTCTCGCAAAAGTGGCAAGTTCGACTAACAAAAGAAAGAGCCCAAGTGCATTTGGGTAGAAATTCGCTGCAATGCCGATGTTGCTGTATGATACAGCCAGAAAAAATATCGATGCTAACGCGATGTATCTATTTTTGGAAAGAATTTTGGTGCAAACGTATGATACAGGGACTGTCGCTACCGTAACAATCCACATGACACCTCTATAAGCATCTACGAGATGCATGCCGTTTGCTAGTCCCGCAACTGCGAGTATCAAATGAGAAAGAAACGGATATTCGTACGGTGTTCCTCCCGAGTACTCGTCTACCCAAATGGGCACTGAACCGATAGAGATCATTTTTCTAGCAATTTCGATATGATATGGTACATCCCAACCCGAAGGCAGGAAGCTTGAAAAGATCGGATATCGAATCCATGCCGCTACAATAGTGCAAAGGATAACACAGACAAGTACAAACCAGTCCTCCAATCTCAGCCTGGCTTGTGGCAGAATGCGCATCACCAATATCTCCCTATTTGTTTTTCCCGTTCGTATTCTGAGCCAGAGAAGCTAAACTCATGCTCCTACCAGCCTTACGCGCTACCGTTATGTGTTCCTTTCTTTAGATCCGAAAAGTATACGTCTGCTGGTTTTAGATACATAGGTCTCGGACGACCGTAGCTCTTTTAGTCCAGA
>CAZJUU010000100.1:0-6408 GCA_964549295.1 uncultured Candidatus Bathyarchaeia archaeon | reverse complement strand
CTCAGTCAGACGGCGTCCAGATTGACTGTAAGATTGGAAAGTCAACGTTGAATCCCTAGCTCTCTCAAAGGCAAAGACTGTTAACGACATTAGGACGGTTGAGGGCAGAGTAGCGCAACGGTACTGGCAGGTTATTCAATCAATTATTCCGGAGACGTTTGATTTTCAAAGCAGAATCACCAGAAGTCATCAGTACAACACTTCTGATCCAACCTCTGCCTCAACTATGCCTATGGCGTGCTGGAAGGAGAGTGCCGGAAGGCAATTAACACTGTAGGGTTGGAGCAATCTGTCGGTTTCCTGCATGAGTTCAGCGATTATCAGACGAAGCAGTCGCTTGTGTATGATCTTCAAGAACCGTTTCGATGGCTTTGCGATGTAACTGTGATTGAGGCTTTTGAGTCTGGAGTTTTGGATTTGAAGGATTTCTACTTCATGGGTGACGATTACCGCTACCATATTGAAGTTGATGCAAAGAGAAGATTCCTTGAGCTTCTGAAAAGTCGCTTCAATGCCGGTGTGAGGTACAAGGGCAAGTTGTGGAAATGGGATACGATTATTCTGAATAAGACACAGGAACTGGCTCGTTTTCTGCTTAGAAAATCCATATCGCTTGAATTCACAGATCCCAGTGCTGACCTAGTGAGACGTGATGATCTGGAACTTCAGCGAATCTCGAAGCCTCACAAAAACGTTCTTCCGGGATTAGAATAGTGTCTGTTAGACAAAAGTGATGATGCTTTTTTGAAAAAACGCAAACCCAAGAGAAAACAAATGAAGCAAAATAAGGTTCGAGAAGTCGTTGTAGAAGAGCATGGTGACATGATTAGCAAAGTGAAAGATATGATCCTTAAGCCCAGGTCGAAGTGGTTTGTCGGAGTCATATTGGGAATGCTATTGATTGCTGTGCTGAGTCCGATAATCCTGCCAGCGATATATCCGGACACCTCTCAATTAGATGTTGATGTCTTTCCATCACCCGCGACTTTTGCGAACGGAACCGAGGTGTATGGTGTCACTTGGAACCCGCGTTACGTGGAATTGATTGTTCAGATACAGATGCATGCCAAATCGACATCGATCGAAGATATTCATTTGGTCTTTGACTTTGATGCGGCTATCTTGGCGGTAGGTAAGGGGGCGATCGTGGGCGTGACAAATCCTTCTGTTGGTGTGGAAGATAGTGTACGCATCATCTTGGGTGGACAAATTGTCAACGACATAAAATATTCGGAATTGAATGTTGACATTGAAAAACTTGACAAAGATGGTCTTTATGCGTTACGAGTTGTCTTAGATCCTGACTATCGAGGCACCCTCTTTCGCTCGCATGTTATCTCCAATCCTACCAGCAGGTATTTTGGAAGCTTTCAATACGTAGCTTACGGTGTTACTGTTAGGAAGGAAGCCAATGGCAACATTACTTCGGTGAGGAAATGATGTGCAACACATTTGATTTGGACCCGTTAGGAATCGGTTGAAATTGTGCCTACTTCTGGTCTCGCTGAAAGCAGAGACGCTATTTCCCTTTGGGTTAGTATCTCAAGCATGGGGTTAGGTCTATGAGTAGTTATGTTCCAGAGGTAGTCAAGAGCGACCTAAAGTTCCTTTGCGAAGAGTGGGATCAAGATGTCCAATATGATTCACTTCGCAGGGGTAGCAACGTCCGCCAATGATTGTTGGAACTGAGTCACGCCTCCGTAGGCGTATACGTCAATACTTGGAAAAATGGAGTATACCTCTCGATCGACGGGCCAAGTCCAACGCCTTCTCCTTTTGACCAGAGTCGTCTTTCTCCGCTGATTGCCCATACTGCTGACATGCCATTTGTTTTCAGATGTCCGTCCAGTAGGTCTTGGCGCAGAAAGATCAGCTGGGAATCATGGTATTCCCTGCCCCAACGAACGGTAATCGATGCTTTTCTTCCATTTTTCTCGTACATATCGAAAGTCTGGGGTTGTGAACATAGCTGAGAGAATACGGAGATCTCTTTTGCAGGAACCAATACGGAACGAGCGGGATTGACTACGCTGTGGTAAGATTCATAGCAGTTGTATCTAACCGGAACAAATACAGCCATTTTGCGGACCTCGCTTGGAATTTCCTGTCCTTTGATCAAGAATCCTGATTCTGTATGCGTCGGGGTTGGACCAAATTCTCGCTTTGTCTCGACCGTGAGTTCCATCTTATCTTGACCATTGTTGGGAAATGTGTCGCACCATGGAATCTCGCCTGCATATGTGTAGTAGTCCATTGGTATGTCCGGAATCCGCGCCTGGGCATTTCTCTTCAGCAGGCTCACAAATTCCACCAAATCGGAATTCTGAACCAAAAGACAGCGTGGGCGTAAGAAGCAGTCTCGATTTGCCTCCAAGTTCTCTTGGAGGATAAATCCGTCCAGTAAAACCCATGGACCATCATTTCCGAGAATTTTCTGGATTATATGGTTTGAGCTTGTGTCGGGTGCGGTTGTTTTCTCTATCCATTCCTGAGTTGAAGTTGAATTGATTTCCAAGAAGTCGTTTATCGGAACTTGATATTGCTGGACGTTTTCAGGAAAGCTCGGATCAACGTCGCAATCAGATATACGTGGTTCGCCATAATCTGGTAGGAGTTTTCTATCTTGTCGCAATCCTGCAAGTTCGAAAAATGCTATCCATGAGTACTTCTTTCCATAGCGGTCTATTTTGCCGCCATTTTCATCTCTACCCCAATTCATTTGATGAATGCGTTTGTCGACTTCACCGAATCTTTCAAGCGAATATCCAAGATCGTAGATTCGCCAAAATATGTTTCCGCGCACGGTTTTGTACTCAGTGTTTTCAAAGTCATAGTTGGCTCTGTCCTTGACCAGACGTCCGATCGTGTAATTGCCAAAATCCATATGAATTGGTGCATTTCCGTCTCTGTATTCTCGATCATTCTTATCCTTGCTTTCTCCCCACTCTCTGGCCTCCTGTTCTGAGAATGGCGATCTAATCCTTTGTTGCTGTTCTGTACTCAGCAAGTCTGGATGATTGACCAAGGCTAGCTCAATTACGCGTCGAGCATAGTCTCGCATTAGAATATGGGTTGTTCCATGAGGCGAGTTCTCTCTGAACATTGCATCATACAATTCTTTCCCATATCTGCGCAACGTTACTGTGGAGAAAGTGTGGTCTGTAAACTCGATGTGACGTGCCATGACCACACCATAGGTTGCAGCAAGCATCCTCTCAGGAACATACGGATCATTTACGTCCAGAGAGGATAACACCAGATCAAAGAAACGGTCATTCATGCATCTTCCATACCAGTACAGAGCTCGGGTAGCCCTATCGCGGAGTGTTCGTACGGTGGAAGTCAGCACCCACATCAACTGTTGGGCCATCAGATGGCGTCTCTCTCTAGCAATATTTGATGGAGTGGCTCCATCCAAACAGAGCCTTTCGAATCGGATCACAATACCCTGGAACTGCTCCTCGTTCTCTCGCACATACTCAGTCCAACTAGCGTCCCGTTCGCCCATCGATAGTTGTCGCAGTTGTTCGGACCAGAAGAGAGCATTGAGTGGGTGATGCGTTTGTGTCATCGTAGACATTGCTAAATCGATTAGCTGTTTCCTGTTGCGCTCATCTCGAAACAGCTTCGCGACGATTTCAACACAATTATTTGAGACGAGTCTTGGCGGAACTTCAAATATCGCTCTGATCGAGACTGCGAATGCTCTTGTGTCTTCTCGCACTTCATGCAGAAATCGCCCGTCTCTTGCGGGCAAAACTACCGCAAGAGACCTAGCAATGTCTTCATACAATGGATGTAGAAGCCTTAAGTCATCTGCGAAGAGCTCATTTGTAACGTCCTGAGATTTCAGAAACTGGTCTATGTTATCTTTCTCTTTCTCAACAAGGCTCCTTGCTATCAAATATCCAGCAAGCAAATCATAGGTGAAGTATGCGACTTCCCCGTTGTCACGTAGGTCGAGACAAACCAATAACCCCTCGTCAAGGATCGCCTTTGTCCAGGACTGATCCCACTGCAGCTTTTGTAGAGGCCTACTGTCAACGATCTCAGCTAGTTCCGCAATAGAGATTTCCCTAACATGCTTTTCCCAGATACGAAGGGCGATTTTTCTAATAGAATCTTGGGCTACAGGGACGCTTCTGTGTAAGTTGAGCCTGTCACATATGCTTTGGCTGAATCAGTGCAGCCAAACCTCAAAAACCTCAAAAAGCGTTTCTTCTCCGACATAGACCTCTTTCTCCTGTTGACGTTGAGGGTTACTAGTTTCGCAGAAGATCTTAAGATATATGGGATTCTGAAACTGACGAAGAGATGAGGTTGTTAGGTCGCCCCTTATTTTGTACCAAGCGAAGTACTTCTGAATTGCTGATTCAAGATTTTTTGGATCCCATCCACTCAGGTAAAGTCTCTCTGGAAGATCATCATCTGACCATACTCCTTTTTCGTAGCTCGTTCGGCAAGTCGTTATCAGTACCACGTTCTTGACTTGCTCAACTTGCTTGATCAGGATCGGCAATTCGCGTTTCCATATTTCTGACAGCGCCCCATTCGCCCTCGTCTCATTGAGGCCGTCAATCACGAGTGGGATTCTGGTTTGATATGCTTGAGCACAGGAATCCAGAGCAGAAAGAAAATCGTCCCAACTGTAGTTTGCCGGGATGTCAAGCATTCGAAGCAGTTGCTGCGAAATCGGCTGTTTACTCATGAACCGACTCCCTGGTACCAAGAGGGCCGGCAGTCCTCTTCTTGTTCTTTCGTAGACAATGTGACTAACAAGATGTGTTTTGCCCACGCCTGGGCCTCCAAGTATATTAAGGTTGGAACGGGTTATGGAGCTTAGAACATGAGTGAAGTCAACAAAATGGTCTGCAAGTACGGCTGCGAGTCTGACCGGTTCACGAAGAATCAGAGACGCTTCGTGAAGAGCTCTGGTTTTTTCCTTTTCCTCCCCCGTGTATGTAAGGGCATTCCTGTCAAGCTTGGAATACGCATTCTCACATGCCTCGTCCGATTCAACAATGACTTTCAGAAAATCCTTAGCTTCAGTTAGACTCCAAGACTCGACCTCTTCAAGCAAGCTCTGATCAAGAGACTTACAGACCTCTCTGAGCCTAGCCAAGGCATCTTTGACAACACTCCCATTTGACTCGAGAGCAGCGACAAGGGCACTCTTGACCGTTCCCCATTCAATGTGGAGAGGTATGGGTTTCTTCAGGTCATCAATGCTCTTCACATATTCTTCGATTCTGACGCAAATACCATCCATTATTTCATGCAATTGCTGTGTAAGAGTTGACTCCCCAAGAGTATTCTGAATTTGACCATCAAGGGTAGTCGGTGTGTGCAGATCGGGGTTGAACTTGTTTTTGTAGAGTGCAGAGATCTCTTCGAAGCGTTTCTTGAACCAATCCATTGTCAACTCCAACTCGCCAAAGAAATAGCTTCTAATTCCGCCAAAACGCAGCTGTCTTATCCAGTCATTGAACTCACTGTCACCCCAATGTTCGAGTTCGACCGTCATATTTGCCGGAATTTTCTTCTTGAGTTCTTGGTTGAACCACGTGCGCTCTTCAGGAGTCAGGTTTGTCGGAGTACACAGAATCCATTTCTTAAGACGTAGATGTTTCTTACATGAAGAGATCAGAGATTCTTCGATGGAAGCCTTTCGACCACTTTGACTTAGGCGAGGTTGAGGATAGTAGAACTTTGCTTGCCACCCCCATTCATCACCCTCAGCTAGAACTCTGTAGAACTCTACGCCATCTCCTCCTCCGGTATCATCAATGCGGGTAAAACGATCCTGAAAAAGGCATTTAGCCGTCTGATAACAGAGTTCCTCAAAACTCCGACGCTTATCGTCGTGATACGGCTTCAGTTTTGACCAATCGGGCAACTTGCCTCACCCGTCTGACAGGAGTAGTTTCTCCGAAGACCAGTATTCTTCTCTGATTGTCCGAAAAATAAGCTTTTAACCATGAAAAACTCGTCAGTCACAGGTAATCAGCTTATGAGCTTCTGCCGCCGACAGTCGAATGTCAAAGCATCTTCTCAGCAAACTAGATCAAGTGAATTCATGATGTGGAGATTCTGGCGTGTCTTGCGGGCTTACTCCGAATCGTACGTAGCCTAGTCACTTATCCAGAAGTGCAAAACCACACCTTCTATGATGCGTTTCTTGCGAGCGTAAGCGAGCATTTGGTGGAATAAAGAGGGGTTGTTAGGGGATTCTTCCCCTAAGTGTGGGAACAAGTGAATTGTGTGTGTGTGCGCACCAAGGGACACACAAAAACCGCCAAAAACCACCTCTTAGTCCGTAATGTAGTCAAACGTGTCAAGGGGATAGACAATTCTAACTTAATACAGAATATCTAAAACGAATTTTATTAGAAACTCCATAGATATGTA
>CAZJUU010000099.1:0-6419 GCA_964549295.1 uncultured Candidatus Bathyarchaeia archaeon | reverse complement strand
TCATCATTGCTCCAAGAACTTGCCGAAATCTTTCAGAGTCACCCAAACCATCTTGGCAGGATTAAGGCAGTTATTGATTTCTCAAAATCTCAGGATTACAGTGTTATCTTGAAAAAGATTAGTCATCGAAGGATGTTTCGTGCGGCCTTCACTACCAATTGTAGATTCTGTAGAGCGTCAAAACCGACAGGGTCTTCATTCTGCCCAGAATGTGGAAAGAGCCAAGTCTAACTCATTAGATTCAAAATGGCACAATATGGAATGGGACCCAAGTTTGAAGGATGAGTTGCTCAAATTACATGAAGGAATCCTGCGATGTACATTGTGTCGACTTTCTGAATCAAGAAAGAACGCTGTTCCAGGTGAAGGAGCATTTGACGCTTCGCTTATGCTTGTTGGTGAAGCTCCTGGAATGAACGAGGATCTGTTGGGTAGGCCATTTGTGGGTTCGGCGGGAGCTTTCTTGAATGACTTGTTATCATCTATCGGTGTGGACCGCAGCAGTGTTTTCATTACAAATATTGTGAAATGTAGGCCACCGATGAATAGACCACCTAGGGTTGATGAGGTGAAAGCATGTCACTCGTATCTCGAACGACAAATCGCATTGATCAACCCAAGAATAGTCTGTCTGATGGGGAATAACGCCATAAAAGGCGTATTGGGGAAGGGATATTCTATCGCAACAATGCATGGGAAACAGATGCAGACTGTTGATAGGCGATTTTTCCTAACCTATCATCCCGCGGCGGCGCTCTACGTGAATGAACTGAAGGAAACAATGATGGAAGATTTCAAGGCTCTCTCAGAGGTTTTGAAGTCGCCGAATTGAGACAACACCCTAATGCAGGAATTGCTTTTTCGATCGGGGTACGCAGACTATCGATTCTCGATATATCTCTAGATCGATATATCCAGTTTTTGAATAATCCCTTTTAAATGGAAGTTGATATGGCAAGCCGTGACGGTGAGAAAAATGAAAATAGTGGACGCCCTGAAACTCGTTGGCTTCGGGATCGCAATAGCTGCAGTAGATCTTGCGATAGAAGCAATCGATGCAAACAGGACTCTTGTGAAGACACTGAAGTCTCTGCTCTAGAAGTCGGACATCTGAAAGTGTTGTCAAAGATTTGTTGTCTTAGCTTTTGCTGCAATGAACGTTCGCGACAGGTATTTGGAGTCTACTAAGCGACTCTCACCGCCATTCCTATGAATCTATAGAGATGGACCGATTTCCCTAACCTTAACGGAAATTGCGTCTCCCACATCCGAGGTTTTCGAGGTTCCACCCATATCAGGTGTCAAGGGCTTTCCGAGTTTCAAGACTTCTCTCACGGATTTTTCAACAAGTTTCCCTGCTTTTTTCTCTCCAATCGCGTCTAGAAGGAGGCTTCCTGCCATAATCGTAGCCACTGGGTTGGCTCTGTTGAGACCTTTGTATTTGGGGGCGGATCCGTGGATTGGTTCGAACATTGAGGTTCCTTCTGGATTTATGTTGGCGCCTGCTGCGAATCCAAGGCCACCTTGTATCATAGCTCCAAGGTCTGTTATGATGTCGCCGAACATGTTTGGGGTGACCACGACCTTGAACCATTCAGGGTTTTTCACGAACCACATGGTCACAGCGTCTACGTAGTTGAGCTCGGTTTCTATGTCAGGGAAATCTGGTTTGACTTGGTTGAAGATCTCACGCCAGAAACCGTAGCAGTAAGTTAGAACATTTGCCTTGTCAACGCTTGTGACCTTCTTTCTTTGCGTCTCACGAGCGAGCTGGAACGCGTATCGTATGACTCGCTCAGCTCCCTTCCGACTTATGACCATGAGTTGATACGCGATCTCTTGATGGTCAGACTCTATGTCCAGTCCAAACTTGACTCTGTATAGCCTTCTCAGAAGCTCAAGGTCTTGCCTGCTTTTTCCCTTGTTCGCCCTGCCTCCAAGTCCAATGTACATGTCCTCCGTATTTTCTCTGACAATTAGAAAGTCGATGTCTTTGGCGGTCTTGTCCCTGAGTGGTGTCGGAACCCCCTCTAGCAATTGGACAGGTCTGAGGTTGATATACTCGTCAAAATGAAATCTAAGTGCCAGCAGGACGCCTTTTTCCAAAACGCCCTCAGGGACTCTTGGGTCGCCAACTGCGCCCAGATATATTGCCTTGTGTTTGGCCATTTCTCTTAGAGCGCTTTCCGAAAGCAATTCACCTGTCGAAAGGTAGTGATCTGCTCCAAATGGATATTTCCTCCATTCCAGTTCAAAATTCATTACTTCAGAGGCTGCGTCCAGTACCTTCATTCCCTCGGCAATAACCTCGGGGCCTATGCCGTCTCCAGGTATCACTGATACTGAATGTCGAGCCATTTTCGATTATCGTCTGCCACTATCTATTTTGAAGTGAGTGCTTCCGCGGCTTTCAGAGCCCAATCTGGATCTGCAACCATCGCTCTGCCCACTGCCACCAAGTCAATTCTTCCGTCTCTAATCGCCTCATCTGCAAACTTCGGGGCCTTCACACCACCTACGCCTATCACTGGAATGTTCACGTTTTTTCGAATTCCTTCTGCAAGATAGAAATAGTATCCTTGGGTGTTCAAGCCTGAAGGTTTAGAACCACACAGTCCACCCGATATGTCAAGACAATCTATACCTGCTTCAACTAACATCTTGGCTGCCTTGGTGCTGTCATCCAACGTTAAGCCATCCTGCATTCTATCCTCAGCTCCAAGCCTAAAGAAGAGAGGAAACTCGGAGCCAACTTCATTTCTCACGGCTTCAACTACCATCAACGGAAAGCGCATTCTGTTCTCGATGGAACCCCCGAACTCGTCAGACCGTCTGTTGGTTATTGGTGATAGAAATTCGCTAATGAGGAACGCGTGCGCTCCATGAATCTCCACAGCGTCGTATCCCGCTTTTACAACTCGTCTGGCAGCTTGACGGAAAGCTTCAACGAGGCTATGAAGTTCAGAACTTGTAAGCTCTCGTGGAACTTCAGTGTTTTCCGGTACGCAAACAGGTGACGGACCTACAGGTTGAGTTCCAGTAACTTCCGTGGTAGCTCTCCCACCTGCATGATTGATCTGGGCCATGATTGGAGTCTGTTTCTTGTGAACTTCTTTCGTGAGCCTTGACAGCCCGTTCATAAGTTCATCGTCATGCATACCCAACTGATTTCGAGAGAGTCTGCCTTCAAAAGTGACGTAGGAATGTTCCGTTACAATTAGCCCCAAACCTTTGGCTCGTTTCACGTAGTGATCAATCAAAGCGTCTGTTACTTCTCCATTCACGGTTGCTAGGTTTGTTGCCATTGGCGGCATGACTATCCTATTGCGCAGATTCAACGATCTTATGCTAATAGAGTCCAGAAGTGTGGGCAATAGTTTTCCTCCCAATTCAGCGCCTATGAGCGATCAGCTAAGTTATCAATCTTATCTCTATGCGCCGTCTCCCACCACCGGGATTCTTAGCTTTCTTCAAGACGATTCTGCCAATCTCTGACGTCTTATGGACGTGTGTGCCTCCACACTCCATCTCGGGGAAACCTTCGATCCTCCATTTCCGCCGTAATCCTGACGTTATTGGCGCAACCGCGCCAGTCCAAGGATTTGTTTCTCGCGCTTCAGTATCTTCAAACCAGATCTTCACATCAAGGCCTTTCGAAATGACATCGTTCGCATGAGCTTCAACCAGACCCAGAGATTCTGGAGTCAACTCTTTTGTGAAGAGGTAGTCGCCCCTCTCTTTCTCATCGTTCACTCTGCCTGAACTAGCCGTACAGTTCTGGTCAAACACCATTCGAAAACAGAAGAACACTATGTGGGCTGCTGTGTGAAGTCTCATGATCCTGTACCGTCGATCCCAATCGATTACTCCATTCACTTGTTCTCCAACGACGAAACTTGGTATCTGCTCAACAACATGTGCGACGTCATCATCCTCACTGCACACATCGAGAACTCTGATGTTGTTCAACAGTCCAGTGTCGGCTACTTGTCCTCCTCCTTCTGGAAAGAAAGCGGTTCTATCCAAAATGATGGCTTGATCAGTCTTGGAGACTACATGTGCCGTGAACTCTTTCATGTAGGCGTCTTTCCAGTATAGTCTTTCCGTCAACCATCACACCCTCTGAGATACTTGTATCTCGATACTGCGTCGTATCAAGGGAATAAATGGCCTTGTCAATCCTAAAGTCTTTTATTGAATTGAAAGAAGTGGGTTTCTAATCATGCCTTTTCTTGGAGTGGATAGAAGTTGAAGCCTATCTTGCTCTTCTCAGTATTCCTTATGATCTGGTTAATTATGTCGGGTATTTTCATTTTTCAAGATGCGAATCGTTTCCTCGTTAATGGTGAGGATCTTGGGTCTCAAGCCATAATGAGCAGATTCGACGGCAGGCAAGATCTTCTGAGAGTGATAGTCATCGGCCGTGGCGAACCAAGCTCGATTCATGGTCTGATGCGATCGGGTTTCACAAGCCGTTTCTCATCTGGTTTCGCAGTTGTGGGTGTCATTTCAGCATCTAACCTTATGAGACTCTCAGCGATGCAAAACGTTGTTCGAATTCTGCCGGACTATCCGATCTCATATGATGAGAAGGCAAGACTTGAGGTTGATAATCCAAAGCCCCAGACAGACATGTTCCGGATCAGGGAACTGACGGGTGCGTCAAGAACCAGTTCAGAGTTTGGACTTAACGGGTCAGGGGTGACGGTTGCGATTGTTGACACAGGTGTCGATTTTGGAAACCCGGATATTTCGAGCGCAGTCGCCAGAGATTCAGAAGGACGACCCATCGCGATAGACACTGACGAACAAGGACTGGTAATAACGAACACAACATTCAGAGCGAGAATGGAGTCTGCTAGAAATGAGACTCTCATTCGTAGCACTCCTGACATTCTCATTGACTCGGAAGGCATTTTCCTGAATCTTCGCCGAGGAGGACTTGGAACCGATGTCAAGTTTTGGAATGGAACGGACGTTTCAACAGCGCATCTAACGCAAAATTACATGATTGGTAAAGACATGCGTCATTTTGTCCCTTCAAAGAGCGGCATCTATCACTTTGGGCTAATGATGCAGCAAGACTTTTTTGGTGGACCTGGAGACTCGGGCATATTCTACGCTGTTATTGTTGTGGATAGCAGAATCGCTGGAATCTACGACGCTGTGTACGTGGATCTGTCATCAACATATGCGCTTTGGACCGGTCAAGGAAAGGCCGACTACAGTTTCTATGATGAAACTCCACATCATGTTGGGGATGGATCAGAGTTCCTGACTTCGGATCTGACTGGCGATGGCTTACCAGATATGAGTGCGGGAATGCTTGGTGCACGAGTTCTAGATGTCTGGGGCGTCTTCACCAATCAGACTCTGGAGTACGATGTGGTTCTTGGTTTTCCAAGTGGAAATCTCTTGCCGGAACTTGACCCGGAGGGCAATTTCTTGGGGGTGATGTTTGATTTTGAACCTCATGGCACTTTGTGTGCCGCTAATGTTGCAAGCCGCGGAATAGTCGAATATGATGTATACAACAATGGAACTCTGTACATGCTTCCTGGTATAGCTCCAAGTTCTTCGATCATAGCTGCAAAAGCACTTTGGCTCGGCGACGTGTTCTATACGTGGATGTGGGTCTCCGGTTTTGACTTAGACGTGAAATCAGGAGAATGGGTCTATACAGGTCAGCATAGAGCGGAAATTGTCAGCAATAGTTGGGGATGGTCCGAGTGGCCATTGTTGGGTGCCGGTGTAGGATACGATCTTCTCAGCATACTCGAGAACGCGTTGTCCATTCCAGGTTACCTGTCATCTGAATATCCCGGCACACTGTTTGTTCATGCAGTGGGAAATGGTGGACCTGGATATGGGACGATGACATCTAGTGGGTTCAGTTCTTTCCCGTTAAGTGTTGGCGCCTCTACGAGTCTACACTGGGTTTCATCTCTAGGTCTCGAACGTATGGGAGCATACTCTGATGCAGGCGACGACATTATTGCATGGTCGTGCCGTGGGCCAAACGCGTTAGGGCAATCAAAACCTGATCTTCTCAACGTTGGAGCCTTTGCTTTCGACGCGGGGCCAGTCAACAGTGGGTATGGAAACGGTTCCAGAGCCTACGACATATTCGGCGGCACTAGTCAAGCCACGCCGCTGACAGCGGGCGCCGCGGCGATTGTGATCGAAGGTCTTAAGAAACGAGGGCGGGGCTTCGATCCATCCTTGGTCAAGACCACACTTATGAGCACAGCCAAAGATCTTGGAAACGACCCGTTTGTTCAAGGCTCAGGAAGAGTTGACGTCTATCGGGCTGCTATATACGCGGTTGGGAATGGCGCAGAGAACGCAAGGCCATTCCGAGTGAGCACAAATGCAACGTACGAGAATGTTATGTCATCTCTCAGTGAGGCGTGGGCCAT
>CAZJUU010000098.1:0-6421 GCA_964549295.1 uncultured Candidatus Bathyarchaeia archaeon | reverse complement strand
TTTGTCTCTCAGAGTCCTGGCGGTGTCCAGAAGTTTCTCAACGCTCTTGATGTTATAAGAATAGATGTGGTAGCTGTCCGAGTCATCAACGTACTGACCAATTTTGATGCCGAGTCTTTCTGCCATACGTTTCTGAAGATGTATGATTGCATACATGTTCATGAAAGCTGCATTGTAGGAGTCGCGGCTCCTCCAACTCGTGTGCATCTCCAATTCGTTTCCAAGGGTCTTACACCAGATTCGCTGGAGGCATGGTGGCCCTTTCACTTGGGAATGTTTCCATGGCATCCAAGTGGTTGCTTGAGCTCTATTCGAGAACGGTGTTGAACTGAGCTTTTCAACAACGTATCTCAGCTGATCAACTCTGGTCTTGTCGTACACTTCGTAGTTGCCAAGAAGTCTGTGATACGTGTAATCCCAGAATCCTCGGTCTACATAATCATCCTTTGTTCCATCCAAAACTTCTTCAACATATTCCTTGAGGCTGCCTAAACCTTCACAGCCCATATGCAGCATGGGTTCTCGAAGAGGATCCCTTACTATCATCTTCATTGATGCTTCTATGATCTCAATCTTCTCTTCCTCGTGCCTATAGGATTCCTTGTGCGATCTGATTCCTTGACGAAAAAGAGTTGACAAACTCTTTTCCCAGACCTCGGGAAGTGAATCTCCTTCAACAACTAGTTGTGGAAGTCTCGTCATAGCCGTGATCAAGTAGGTAAGCCGCTAATAGCGTTTTCCGTACGACAAGGTTCGGCAAGATAGTGTGTTACTAGGCTTTGAACCATTTGAATACGAGGTAATCCACTTTTCTTGATTTCTCGTTTGGAGCCCCTACTATGAACTGTTTCCTCACGGTTGTGGCAAGTCGACCCGCTCTCACCACGTCGAATGGTTCCATGTTTTCCTTCATAGTCTTCACGGAGATGATGAAGGGGGCGTGGTCAATTCCGGGGCCATGTTCGTAGACTGCGAAATCTGCTCCAAACTTTATTCCCGGTGTTACAATGTACCCTTTGTCTCTCAAATCCTTGTAAACGAGGTATGCAAGTTCAAATCCTTTGTATGTCTTATGTGCTAGATTGAGAAGTGCGCTCTTCTTGATGAACTTCTTGGTTTTCGGATTTATCACGTCAATTTTCTTCTTCTCGTATAGGTACAGGCCCTCCATAATGTCCAGCATCAGCGGAACAGTGAAATCTTGTTCGGGTTTCGGCTTAGGTATTCCGACTGGTTTCCCGTAGAATCCGAGTCTGTAGAGTTCTTTTCCATCTTGCGGGTTCCAGACAATAAGTCTCGTTCCTATGAGCTCAGCAGTAGGCCTGTTTTCCATCGCCTCGCCTTCTACGAGTAGATTGCCAGAACTCTTATCATGTCGACAACTTTGACGCCCGCGTCTGCGATGTCTTCTAGACGTTCCAGGACGTCGCGGAGTAGTAGTATGACTTGAATCTGCATTTTGCTAGAGAGAATGTCCATGTCAATACTTCGATGTTTTGCATCTATCTTCTTCTCTGTGTCCTCAACAGCCTTGGAAGCTTCAATTGCTCTATCCGGATTGAAGCCCAGCGAAATCATCGTTTCTCTAACCTTTGTCGTTTCGTCAAGAATCATTGTCATAAATTCTGCAATGTTTTTCATGAACTTACTGTCTACCTTCCACTTCCCTTCCATCATGCTTTCAAGTCTGTAACCTACAGCCTCTGCATAGTCAACAATTCGTTCAAGCTCGAATATCAGTCTCAGAAATCCTTCTCGGCTTATGAGTAGCGAGCCAACTGATGCAACCTCCTCAAGTAGATTTGTCTTGAGTTTGGACGCGGTCTCAAGAAGTTTCAGCATTTTCTCGTAGTGTTCTTTTGACTTTCTTTGTTTGTCTTCAGCGATGCTGTCAATCATCAAGGTGAGCTCTCGTACAACGTCGACCACTGCTCTAGCATGGTCTTGGCAAATGTTAAGCATTCGGCGTCTTATCGTAGCTTCGGCTTCGAGTGGAAACGTCACTTTGGTACACCATATTCCTCGTGTCCAGCCACATACGCTCGACTACTAACGCTATGTTCATACGAAATAAAAACGTAGCTAAGAACGTTTCAAAAATCCTGAACTACAGGTCCGAAAGCGGAATCTCGCTCTTCAGATATTTTTCCAGAAGGTTTGAGATATCCGACGCTGGAAACCGCCTCTGTTCCCACGTGTCTCGGTCCCTGATTGTTATAGTATTATCTTCCATTGTTTGGTAATCTATGGTTATGGCAATCGGAATACCAGCTTCATCGGCCCTGGCATATCTTCTTCCTATGGAGCCCGATTCATCGTAGTCAACATCGAACTTCTGTTGTAGGAGCTGTTGGTAGATGCCCTGCGCTTTTGTGTCCAGTCCGTCCTTGCTGACTAAAGGCAGTACGATCGCTTGAATTGGCGCCAGATCCCTTGGAATCCTCATCACGACTCTGTCTTTGACGATTGAGTAGGCGTATTCGAGAACGGCGTAAAGCAACCTCTCCGCTCCAAAGCTAGGTTCGATTACATGTGGGACAAAACGTTTTCCCGACTCGCTGACTTCTCTCTCCTCGATCTTCACGTGATTTGGCAATACCTTGAATCCACTAAGGTCAACGAAGCCGTCCTTTTGAAGCGATTGTTCAACGAAATACGCATCTGCTTCGAGAATCTTCTTGGCAACATCGCCTGCATGCTCCTTGAATTCTGGTCCAATCGCTGCGCTGATTGGAATCAAGACTTTCGATTTTTTCTTGACTGGATGATTGTGTGCTTTGAAAGCCGTCAGATCAACCTTTGAGGTGTTGATATGTCCTCGCAGGTCGAAGTCAGTTCTATAGGCGTTGCCTGCTAGTTCAATCCAACCCCATCTGTCGAGCTGAACCTGATGATCGTAGGTTTGAGCCGAATAGTGGGCACGTTCCGTGGGCAGTTTCTCGTGGAATCTCTGTTTCTCTGGCGGAATCCCAAGTTCTGACACGAACCGTCTTGACAGCGCCATGAAATAGGCAGCCCAAGGTTGTCTAATGTATTCGTTTTTCAAAGCTTCAGCAACAGATAGTTCGATTGGCTCCTCGACACCTTTCTGGCGTATCTTCAATGGAACAAGTCGGAGTGTATCGTTTTCAACCTCTCTTAGACGGTCGCAGTTTGGCTTTTCCGGGTCAAAAAAAAACTCGAACTCCATTATTGTGAATTCTCTAAGTCTGAGTGGACCTTGACGTGGTGAGATCTCGTTTCTCAATGCTTCGCCGATCTGAGCTATTCCAAGGGGCAGTTTTTCTCTGGCAATTTCGTATACGCGTTTGAAATCAACAAACATTCCTTGTGCAGCTTCGGGTCTTGCATATCCCACCGATTCGCTGTACGGGCCTATGGTCGTCGCGAACATTGTTCCGAAGTATTGAGGAGTGGACAGTTCTCCTCCGCATTCAATACAATGAACATTCTTCTTTCTGATCAATTCGTCCAGCTGTTCTAGGTTGAGACCTTCAGTCTCTGTCTTGGTCGCGTCGGTCAGAATATGATCTGCTCTGTACTTTCGTTTGCATTTGATACATTCTACCATTGGATCCTTGAAATGCTGTATGTGGCCTGAAGCTTCGAATACTCTTTCCGGCATGATCACTGGCGTAACGATTTCGAGAATTCTCTGTTTTCTAATGAAGAAGTCTCTCCACTTATCTTCTATGCGTCGTTTCAGGGATGCACCTAGCGGTCCGAGGTCTATGAATCCGCCGACACCTCCATAGATCTCAAAGGACGGCCAGAAGAATCCTCGTCTTCGAGCTAACTCCGCCATGATTTCGTACTTGTCTGGTCCACTCAACACCATCAATCTCCTCTACTGTGCGAGGCATATTCAGATGCAGTTATGCCTTAAAATGGTTGTCAGCATTAGGTCGAAGGTATTTTCTTTCTAGCCGTGTTCAACAAATCCTTGAAGAACTCTTCGTTCAGCAATTGTCCTTGACCTAGTCCTGGGCACTTCTCATTTGTGAGACCGAATCTATAGCCTCCTTGCACAGGCTCCTCCAGAAAGAATGGATAAAACCTGCATGTAAGCGGTCTTATTTCATATATCGTGCAGATGTTTCTGCTTAAGAAAATGCAATCTCCAGTTGATTGCTTAAGCATTTCAAATTCGTAGAAGCCGAATCCTGTGATTCGAGTACAGAAACTCTTTGGATCACGCGCTGTAACGTATGCGATGATCCTCACTTCGCGGTCAAGAAGTCGGATATGGCGGGAATGTTCTAAGGTGTCGCCGCAGCAGGAGTGACATCGAAGGCATTGCCAGTAGAGGTCATCTGGATAATGAATCTGTCTGGATCTGGACCTCGACCTTTGTCTTCTGGTCTCATCAAGATTTTTAGTCTTCTCATAGGCCGCTGTCTGTTTCGTGCCTATCTTGATTCTCGCCAAACTCTCGTCACTGGTCTTCGATGGACATGTGTTTCAACAGTCTCTCGATGTCGGCTTCGAATGAGTCTGTCCCGACTGACGATGACTCCACCTTTCTTCTTCTCTTCCTTGCGAGAGAGTCTAAGTCTTGAATCATCTTTTGCAGAAGCAGCCTCTCCTCAGAGTATTTTTCAAGTTTCGCCTGAAGCTGATCCCTATCCTTCGTAGCGGAGTGAAAAAGGTTTGTCAACTCGGTATTCCTTATTGAAAGTGTTTCAACCCTTTTCGATAGTTCCGTTATTCTTGCCTTTAGTTTCTTTATGTCAGACTGTGCTTCGTTTAGAGACTTTTGCAGTCTAACGTTCTCATTCTGCAATTCAAGGTGCTTCTGTCTTGATACGAGACCGAAGAGTGACATATGTCCAATGCACCTAGTCGTCGACTCTGGGGATTGTTCGATACTCCATGAGTTCTTCAAATGGTAGTTTGCCAAATGAATCTTGGAGCACTAATATGGCTGCTTGCGGAGGGATTACTCCCTTCTCAGTTACTATGGCGTCGATATACTCGGGGGGAGTGACGTCGAACGAGGGATTCCTTACTCTAGTCATTCTCAGTCTGTTTCGCTCTTTCTTTGAAAGTACTTCTGAGGCTTCTCTTTCCTCAATTTCGACAAGTTCACCTATCATTGTCTCTGGACTGAACTTGAAAGTCTCTGCTGCCACAAGAAACTGTGTCCTTGCTTCATGAGCGGCTAAAGCCATAAGAGAGGTTCCAATCTTGTTGACTACGGCGCCGTTTGCTGCCACGGCATCGGCTCCAACAATGACCTTGTCCACTTTATTCATGAAAAAGCGCATAGCACTGTCGACCACGTATGTTACAGGTATTCTTAGTCGATTCAGCGCCCGTGCAGTCAATATTCCCTGTCTGAATGGACGGGACTCTGTAGCGATCACGCTTATCCGTTTTCCATCCATCTTCGCCGACTTCATTATTGCGATTGCTGATGTACTATTGCAATGAGTCATTATTACGTCGCCATCAACTATCCTCTTAGACCCTATCTCCCCTATTCTTCGGACAGCAGTTATAGAGTTCTGGACGAATTCATTTGATGATTGAACTGCTATTCTCCTTATTTCATTAATGTCCGATGCACCTGTTCTAGTGGCTCGAACTCGGTGCATGACGTATCTAATTCCATTTGGAAGAGAGACGGCCGTTGGTCGTGTTCTCAAAAGAGTCTGTGCTGCTTCTTCAAGCTGCTGAACTAGCTGGTCAACGTTTCTTGCTTCTGAGTGTTCTGCCGTGAACTTCAGTGCTTCGACAGCTCGTCTTGCAATCTTTCCTGCTCCACGCACCTTCATCGTTCTGATGTCTCGTGCGAGTTTCTCCACATGACCACTCCTGTTCATTGACTATTCACCTTTCGAAATGAGATTTCTGCAACAGAACAGGAACAAATAGAATTTCAATACAAATTAACCTGCCTCTGGTTGGAGGTTCTTGCAGTAAATTGCGGAACTGAAGTCTATCGAAGATCCAGTTCCTCAGATAGCTTTTATGTGCTTGACTACAGGAGGGCGTGTCTTCTTAAGTACCCTATAACCACAGTAGGGACACTTGATCTCCGGTATCATGGATAACTGGTCAGCTGTTATCCGCGATCCACAGCTTAGACATTCGTAGGCTATACCTACGCTCTCAACTTCCTTCTTCTCTTCTGTAGTGGCCATGGCTAGAGCAGAGTCAAATCTTGTGCTATTAAAGGTTGGGTAGACTCCTGTCAGTTCTGAGCTTCGCGAATCATGTTTGGTTCGAGCCTGTGATACTTCTATCAAGGATGATCTTGTGCTGATCAATGCTGCATATTTCTGAAGTATTTTGACTCGGACAATGAAGATGTACGATGGAAAGACTGATGTCGTAAAGATAGGTATGGATCTATGGATGAATATAAGTGGCAGTGTGGGCTTTCTTGTCGAAACCGCTAATCTTTCAAGACAGAGAA
>CAZJUU010000097.1:0-6432 GCA_964549295.1 uncultured Candidatus Bathyarchaeia archaeon | reverse complement strand
AGAACCAAGAGCCCGAGACATCTCAAATACCAATGATTGCGACGACAAGACTTTGTTCGCCGGGATCACCGGCGGCTCACAATGTAAACTACCAGTCCAATTGCGAGAGTCACGAGACCTCCGACGGCCCAGCCCATCCACATTGAGCCCAGAACTTCATTCAGAAATTTCGCGAACGCGACAAAGAGAAACAACGAACCAATCAGGGCTACGACGAAGCCTACAACCATTATCATGACTTTCTTCATAACATCATGAATGAAATCAGTTATGTAGCTCTTGACTTTCTTGTCCAAGCCTGTCAGAACTTTGTCCGCCACCTCCGAAGAGAGTATTTGAATTATTCTCTCGAAAAGTCCAGGCTTCTGTTTCGACATATTCAGTCGCGTCCAGACTTGCCCCAAAGAAGACCAAGTATGATTCCCGTCATGAGAATGAAGGCGGCTGACTCGAGTGGTCTCCTCTCTATCAGTTCCTTAAGTTCATCTTTTGATTTCTCAACTAGCTCCCCAAGTTCAGCAATCGTATTCTGAAGGTCTTCTGAACTCACTTTCTTCTTCTCAGGCATCTGGTCTCTACCTCAAATACAATTTGAATCTAATTCATATGAATTCCTAAGTGCAATATGCATCTTGCGGTCTTCATTCTTATCTTAATGGATCAATGACTACTTCCGGATCTCAAATGCTTATAGGAGCATACGAGTAGGCAAAAGTTACTGTAGAAGGCAGGGTCTGTGCGGATTATTCATACAGCAGATCTTCACCTTGGAACGACTATATATGGAACTGAGGACGCCTCAACGGGCCTAAACCGTAGGGTGAAGGACTTCTTCGCAGCATTTGACCAATGTGTGCAGTATGCAATAGACAAGAAGGCTGATGCTCTACTTCTTTGCGGAGACATCTTCAAAGATGTCAGTCCAAGCCCAACGCTTCTGAAGATGTTTGCAAGTCGACTGTGTCGTCTGACTTCACACGAGATCGAGGTATTGATGCTTGTTGGAAATCATGATTCGCCAAAGACTGTTGGAAGAGCAGCACCTCTGGAAGTCTTTGAAGAACTCAAGTTGCCAGGTGTACACGTATTCATCAAGCCCGACATTATTGATCTTACTTCGCGTGATGGAGTGAAATTTAGGGTTTTCATTCTTCCTTACAGGCATCCGATGCATATTGTCTTTCGGACAGAAAAAAGCGAGGCAGCGATGACTGAGCTGAGTATGGATCACTTGCTGAGGGCTTTCAAAGCTGAGGTCAACCGAAATATTCAGGCCTTAACAAGAAGAGGGAAAGAAGATGCTGAAGTTGGCATTTTGGCGGCTCATTTGTTTGTTGAGGGAGCTCGGAGAGGGGCGGAAAGTGTCTACATTGTGGGAGCCGAGTTTACCGTTCCTCAGAGTGCTCTAGAATCTAGCGCCATCGACTTCATTGCCTTAGGACATGTTCACAGTTTTCAGAAACTGCTAGGGCGAATCCCTACGGTCTACTCAGGATCGTTGGAAAGAGTGGACTTTAGTGAGATGGATGAACAGAAAGGCTTCGTGGACATCGTCTATGAAAACAAGGCACTCAGTTGGAAGTTCATTCCCGTTGAGACACGTCAAATGGTAAAGATTGAACTGGACTGCCGAGGAACTGGGAGCGTCGCCGAACTGATCGCTCACGGAATTGAGAATGCTCAAGTGAAGGATGCAATAGTGAAACTGGTTCTGAAGACCGGGATCGATACCACTGTAAACTTCGACTTGATTCATGAGAAGTTGGCTTCGGCCTTTTGGTATCAAGTTACGGTCGAGAGAACGTTCACGAAACCCATCTTGGAAACAGCAATTGTGTCAATACTGAATCCACATGAGACTGTAGCTCGATACCTGAAGTCCACAAAATTATCTGCGGAAGATAGAGCCTTCGTGGGCAAGCTTGGAGACGAAATCATTGATGAGACACTAGCGGGGGCTGGTTAGACCTGAATCTCTTGTCGCTTTCACTGAAGAACTTTAAGAGTTATGGGCCCAAAACGCAAACCGTTGAATTTGGAAACGTTGACGCTGTTGGAATAGGAGGCAGAAATGGCGCTGGAAAGAGTTCGTTGATTGAGGCTCTGACGTTCGCTCTTTACGGAAAAGCGATGGCGACGGAGTTTCGAGAACTAGGTGATGAGGCTCTTATCAACGATAGAGCGAGGGAGGCATACGTCTCTGTCACGTTTGAGAAGGATGGTGATCGATACACCGTTGAACGAACAATTGCCCGTAAGGGACTCGGAAAGTCAAGACTCGTATTTGGCACATTGAATGAGCCAATCGTTGATGTAAAGGCTGTTAATGAGAAGATTAGATCGATTCTTGAGATGGATTACGACACCTTCGTCAGTTCTACAGTGATTCGTCAAGAAGAGATGGATCGTCTAACAGCCAAACCTCCAGCTGAACGAAAAGAGATCCTGACCAAGATCTTTGGTCTTCAAGCATACGAATCGATGAGGGAACGTGCCCATGAAAAAGGGTGGCAGATCAAGAATCAGATCTCGGAGCTTGAGGCAACGAAGAATACACTGCGAGAACGAATATCAAATGAAGAGACTGTCAGAAAGAGATTGAGCGAACATCAGACTAGGGTTGCTCGATTAAGGGAAAGAATTAGACAGATTGAGGCTGAGAAGACTGAGATAGAGAACAGATGGGAAATCGCCACAGAAAGAAAGATGGTGTATGATGCAAAGGAAATCGAAAGGAAGACTCTGGCAGAACAGTTGATGGACGATGAGGACGAGGCTAAACAAATCCATGGAAAGATATTGGAAGTTGGAGAGGCTGAAAAAGAACTTAAGATGTCTAAGACTAGGCTGGAAGGCAGAGAAAGGCTCAGCCAGAAATTGCAGAAGCTCATCGAGCAAAGAGAGCAGTTCCAAGTGGAAAAGGCAAAATGGCAACAGAAGATACATGTTCTTGAACAGGAAATCAAAGAAGGAATCGAGAACCATCGGAAAATAAGGGATTACTCGATACCCGAGTGTCCAGTCTGCAGAAGACCTCTAGATGAACCGCATCGCACAGAGCTTTTGAAAAAATACGAGCGTACTATCATCAAACTGGAAAGAGAACGAGATCAAACGATGAGAAATGCTAACGACTCTGAAGTGTCGCTTATCCAAATAGTTGAGCCCGCGATCAAAGAAGTTCAAAGAAATCTTGTAGCACTTGTTGAATTAGATAGAAAAATAGGCGAGCTCACAGAAGCGGCTAGTCGTCTGCCGCAATTTAGAGTCGAATTGGTGAGAGTTGAAGAACGAGCGTTACAGAGAAAGAATCGTATCAGCGAACTTGAGAAGACACTCGAGGCCCTCGCTCCTACAGTCGAGTCTATGAAGAGTCTTGATCGGCAGCGAACGCGTATTGAGAATGAGCTGATATCGGTAGAGAGAGATCTTGGAAGAGAGAATGCTCATCTAGACCGTGCAGAACAAGATCTTGATGAAATCGAACGAGACAGGATCAAGTGCAAGGAAATAGAAGATCAGATAGGCGAAAAAGCAAGAACAAGATGGGCCTACGAGTTCTTGGAGAAAGAGGTATTTCACAAAGATGGCGTGCCAACTAATGTCTTGATGGAAATAGTTCCAGAAATAGAGTTAGAAGCATCCAAAATACTTAGAGATCTATCCAACGGCAGAATGAATGTAGGCTTCAGATTTGGGAGAAAAACCAAAACGGGAAAGGTTACTGAGGAGTTGGTCATCGAAGCTGTTGAACATGGCCAAAGCCATCCAGTGGGCAGATACTCGGGTGGAGAAAGGATGCGAATCAACTTGGCGCTACGTCTGGGAGTGTCAGAAGTTGTAGCTAGACGAAGCGGATACAAAGGGAGAATAGAGACTTTGATAATCGACGAGGGCTTTGGACCGTTAGACGAAGAAGGAAGAAGAGCTACAGTCGAAATTCTTCAAGAGTTGAAGCCGCGGTTCAGAAAGATGCTGGTTATTTCTCACATTGAGGATGTGAGGGAAGCCTTCGAGGCAAGGCTGACGGTCACAAAACCTGAAGGTGGATACAGTACAATCAGTTCTCTTTCGTAGTAGGTTTTCTATACGGTCAATCCGAGCGACTGGCATGAAAAGTTCCTTGTGAATGCACATCGGCATTCATGATCATGATATGCGATGGAAGCGAATCAGATTTCTACGTTCTGTTGGTGTGTTGGAGTGGAGACCGTATGGTTCTTCAATGTATGCCTTGCACACGGTATCAAGGAAGCCAAGAATTAGAGAGAATAAGAGCTTTCATTGTTTTCTACACGAAGAGAGGAACAACTGAAAAGGCTGTAGATACTATTTTGAGAATGCTCTTCTGTTTTCAAGACGGAATCAGGCTCCACATCGCAATCCTAAAATCATGAGAGAGCAGCAAATCTGACTGAGATGTTGATTATGGAACTGAAAGGAAGTCAGACCGAGAAGAACCTTCTTGCAGCTTTTGCTGGAGAGTCCCAAGCAAGGACCAGATACACATTCTTTGCCAGCGCAGCTAGGAAAGAGGGATTTGAACAGATCTCAGCCATCTTTACCGAGACCGCTGACAACGAGAAAGAACATGCTGAACTGTTTTTCAAACACCTGCAAGGTGGAGACGTGGAAATCACCGCCAAATATCCCGCGGGCATCATAGGAACCATCGCTCAGAATTTGAAAGCTGCCGCGGCGGGAGAGAAACTCGAATGGGGAACATTGTACCCCGATTTCGCGGGCGTAGCAGAGAAAGAGGGTTTCAAGGAAATAGCGAACACGTTTCGTCGCGTTGCATCCGTTGAAGCATACCATGAACGAAGATACTTGAAACTTCTGAATAGTGTTGAAACTGGCCAAGTTTTCAAGAAGCCTACTGCTGTTAAGTGGAAGTGTCGCAACTGCGGTTACGTGTTTGAAGGTAAGGAAGTCCCTGAAAAATGTCCGGTCTGCGCCCACGAACGCGCCTACTTTGAGCTATTCTGCGAGAATTACTAAGTCGATTCAGGTGCAAGTCAACACGCATATCTGGTTACATAGGCTTTCTCATTTGTTCGGCTTGGTGGGCGACGTCATTATGTTGATCTACACATTCTTTTTGTGAGATCAACATCACATTTGATTTTTCATGCGCACGATCCAACATCTGAGGTACATGTTATTCAAAATTCACTCATGTAGAGAAACTTCGATCTCGTCTAGTCACATTATGCAGTTGGAAAGAATTGTGGCGCAGCGAGTGAAGAATGGAAGTAGGTTTCAGTCCCCTTTCTCAGACAACAGTCCCAGTTAAGATCTTCGAGGACCTATTGACTTACGTCACGAACAATTCCCTCGCCATCTCATATGATAGTTTGATATGTGAGCTTCCTTCACGAATCACAGGTCCTTCGTGACCTGCAAGTAAGGACTCTACATCAAGACCAGTCAGTTTTCTTAACGATTCCACCAACGCCGACGAGTCGCCTGTTGGAAGGTCTGTCCTTCCAAAGAATCCGTTCGGAAATACCGTGTCGCCGGAGAACAGTATGCTCTTTGCTTCATCGAACAGACATATGCTGCCGGCGGTATGTCCGGGCGTGTGGATAACCTTCAGTCGATGTCTATCAGCTGTGACTTCCTCTCCTGCTTCAATGAACCCAATCTGATCCAAATCTAGCACGTCGAGTGCATGACCATCAAGTCTGTGGACCAGAATTCGCGGTGAAGAAATGGTTTGAATGGCTAGTAGTCCGCCGAAATGGTCTGGGTGAGTGTGGGTTAGGACAACTTGAGTGACGTTTCGAACCTGTATCCCTAACTGTTCAAGCTCCTGATCGAGTCTGTTGTACTCGTCACCTACTCCAGTGTCGATGAGTGTTATCTCTTCGCCTTGAAACACGTAAACGTTGGAACTCAGCCCTACACCTGGAACCACAGTTATCCCGTCGAGTCTGAGATCTTCTTTGCCTAGATTCCGAAACATGGAAGCGTACGATGTTGAAACTGCTAGATAGCTATGTCTCTCCAGAAACCAATTCGAATGAAGCGAGTCATCCATAGCATGCCGTGTTTCATCTCATCGTTTTTGAGTCAGGTCTCGCTTATCATGATGCGAAATGTCAGGTAGGAGGAGACTAGATTCCTTTGGAAAACATGGTTCTGGCTGAGGAGTTGACAAAGAAATTTGGGGACTTCACGGCTGTAAACGCCATTGACTTTCATGTCAAGCATGGGGAGTTTTTCGGTTTCCTGGGTCCAAACGGAGCTGGAAAGACCACAACCATGAAGATGATCTATTGCGTCTCACCGAAGAGTTCGGGAAAACTTCAGGTCGCGGGGGTAGATGTCGATGATAATCCTAGGAAGATTAAGGAGCTCATTGGAGTCTCACCTCAAGAAAACAATCTGGATCCAGACTTTACGGTTCTTGAGAACCTAGTCGTTTAC
>CAZJUU010000096.1:0-6453 GCA_964549295.1 uncultured Candidatus Bathyarchaeia archaeon | reverse complement strand
ACAGGAACCTTTCAGCTAGAGCTCAGAAACAGCTACCAAAATTCTATGCACATAGGCTTCATGCAGCGCATCTCTTGAATAGAATTTTAAGAAACTGTGAACGACAACTAGTTTGAAAAGGGTCAGCATCAGTTTTTCGACATCTGCCCCTCCGTTCGCTTCGTCACGAAGGGATTGGATAGAACAGATCTCTGACTCCTTGTCTACTCGAGCAGTTCACATGTTCAGGATTCTTCGCCAAATCCTTATTAGCGGTTACTTTGGCCCTATTCAATTCAAGTGATTATCTTTGCCCAAGCGAATGGTTGTGGTTGGTGGCGGTGCAGCTGGAACAGCGGCTGCTTTGGAAGCGAGAAGAACGGATCGAACGGCTCAGATCACTCTCATAAACCGCGAGAAACTCCCAGAGTATTCTCGTTGCGGACTACCATATGTTATTTCAAAAGTGATTCCGGAACCGGAGAACGTTATCATACAGGATGAGACGGCTCTCAGACAGATGATGCGTATTGATCTGAGACTTCACACCGAGGTCACGGACGTGGATATGAAGAACAGGGTAGTGATGGCTGAGAGTCTTGACTCTGGTGAGAAGTTCTCATTTCCATTCGACTCGCTGGTTCTGGCTTTGGGAGCAAAGCCAGGAAGCGCTCCCGTTCAAGGACTTGATGGGAAGAAGAACGTGTTCAAGCTCCGCACTATGCATGATGTTGAGGAGATCTCCAAAATGGCTTTGCCGGGCAAGACAGTTGCAATTCTAGGTGCAAGCTTGATTGGAATGGAACTTGCTGAAGCGTTATCGCATCTCAAACTGAAGGTCACTATCATACATAGGAGCCCGGAAACGCTCTCAACGCTTCTCGACCCTGATATGAGCCAAATGATCAGAGTTGAAGCTGAGAAAGAAGGCGTAAAGTTTGCGCTTGGTACAACCATTCAGGAAATTGGGGGAAGCGACAGGGTTGAGTGGGTTAAAACCGCTGCGGGGGACACTTTCCAAGTAGATCTGATGGCGGTGGCCACAGGGACTCCTCCAGAGACTGCGTTGGCGGTGAAGATAGGCGCAAAGACTGGCAAGAATGAAGGCATACTCGTCGACGACCATATGTGCGTTGGGGTTGAAGGTGTGTATGCGGCTGGAGACTGCGTAGAGTATCCAGATATAATGACTGGACAACCAAACCTGATCCAGCTCGGCACAATAGCCGTCCGAATGGGACGGGTGGCTGGTGCCAACGCGGCCGGCGGAAACGTTACGTTACCACCTCTACTAGGGACAACCACATCCAGACTTTTTGGATTGGAGCTGGGGACCGTGGGATTCACAACCCGAGATATGAATAGAAGAGGCATGAAACCACCTGTATATGGAAAGACATCCACTTTGACAAAGCCAGAATATTTTCCAACGGGTAAACCGATATCAGCAAAGCTGCTTGTTGACGGTGATACGCACAAGATTATGGGAGCACAGATCGTCGGCGGAGAAGATGCGGCTCAGAGAGCCAATGTCGTCGCCTTGGCGATGAAGCAAAGTTTGACTGTTGAGGAATTGGCGAGACTGGAAACTTGCTATGCGCCCCCAGTGGCACCTGTATGGGATCCGATAATCTTGGCAGCAGAAAGTGCAGCGAGAAAGTTGAAATCCGCTCGCTAGAGCATCCAATACTTAGCGAAACGCTTTCTTGACCCTTTTTTCTCGTTCCTCTTTTTCGATGAGCTTAGTGGCTGCCTGACGCACTGGAACCAGGCCGAGTAAAACTGGCTATGTCGTCATAATGTCAATTTGAGGATCAGATTCTGACTGGTATGAGAGTTGAATGGTAGCAGTTTGTCAAGTACAACTAGTTACTTTGATAAGTTCGGTCGATCTAGCATTGAGACGGTTGAACGCGACATGGAAGTTGCAACCTGGACTGAGAAGTATCGTCCGCAGACTCTTAGGGAGATTAGGAATCAATCAGAGATTGTAGGAAGGCTCAAGAGATTCGTTGAGACCAAAGCCATGCCTCACTGTCTCTTTGCTGGTCCACCGGGAACAGGAAAGACTACAGCTTCCCTGTGCCTTGCTCGAGATCTCTTTGGGGAGAGGTATGCCGAAGCGTTTATGGAGCTAAATGCGAGTGATTCGAGAGGCATCGACGTTATTCGAACTACAGTCAAAGAATTTGCTCGGATAGCAACGATCAGCGGTTTTCCATTCAAGATACTGGTACTCGATGAAGCTGACAACATGACGGGGGACGCTCAACATGCTCTACGCAGAACGATGGAACGCTTCACAGAAACATGCCGATTCATTTTGTGTTGTAACTACTCAGGAAAGATAATTGAACCAATTCAATCAAGATGCGCAATATTTCGTTTCACCCCGTTGAAGGAAGAAGACGTATCGGCCTATCTGAAGGACATTAGCGAAAAGGAGAAGGCTCAACTTCTCAAAAGTGGTCTCGAAGCTATTGTGAAAATCTCTGAAGGAGACCTTAGGAAGGCTTTGAATACGCTCCAAGCCACGGCTTCACTGGGAAAAGCCATTGATGAAAAATCAGTCTACTTAGTCGCCGGACAGGCAAAACCAGAGGATGTTAAGGAGATGGTGAATCTGGCTTTTAGCGGCGATTTTGTCCAAGCACGCAACAAGCTAAGGTCAATGCTTGTCGAGTATGGTCTATCAGGAGTTGAGATAATGAAACAAGTTCACAGCGAGATTTTCAACATGAAGATCCCAGAGAAGAAGAAGGTCAACCTTGCGGATGTTGTTGGAGAAGCGGATTATCGAATTTCACAAGGCGCAGATGAAGAGGTTCAACTGAGCGCCATGCTTGCCAAGTTAGCACTTGCAGCGACCGAATCTGGAAAAAAGTGAAGAATCATGGCGATTCCATGGGTTACAAAGCATCGCCCAAAACATCTTAAAGAGATCGTTGGAAACGAAGAAGCCCAGAAGGCATTTCAAAAATGGTTAGAGTCGTGGGGCAAGACAAGCAGGCCAAGAAAAGCAGTACTTCTGTATGGCCCAGCTGGGACCGGCAAGACTGTAACTGTCGAAGCTGCTGCTAGAGATTTTGGATACGACCTCATAGAAATAAATGCTAGCGATAAACGGACTGGCGACGCATTGGAAAAGATTGCGGGACTCGCTGCCACACAGGGTGCACTCTTCGGCAAGAAGCGAATCATACTTCTCGACGAAGTTGACGGAATCAACTTGAACGAGGATCGAGGTGCTGTGGCCGCCTTGGGGAGCATAATCGAAAAAACCAGTTCGCCCATTGTTCTAACTGCAAATGATCCTTGGGATCCTAAAATACGTCCTCTCAGAAACTCTTGCGAACTTATCGAGTTCAGGCGATTGAGCGCCAGAGACTGCTTGCCCCATCTGAAAAAGGTCGCCACTCTAGAGAATCTGGACGTAGACGAGAAGGCACTGAAGTTCATTATCGAAAGAAATGATGGAGACATGCGTTCGATCATGAATGATCTAGAAACCTTCTCAAGTGGACGAAAGAGGTTGGCTTACGATGATGTATCTTCACTTGACTATAGAGATCGAAAGGAGAACATCTTTGGCGCGCTAGCCATGATCTTCAACGCTAAGAACGCGGCATGGGCTAGAAAAGCAGTTGACGCTGCAGATGTCGACTATGAGATGTTGTTTGAGTGGATATACGAGAACCTTCCCAACCAACTTAGGGACCCAGAAGACCTTGCGAATGGAATGGACGCTCTAGCCAAGGCTGACGTCTACTTCGCAAGAATAAGAAGGAATCAAGACTGGAGTCTCCTTCCATTTGCGTTTGACATGATGACCGCCGGTGTAGCTGTGTCAAAGGAGAGAACAAAACCGGCTTGGGTTCCAAACAAGTTTCCTCAACGAGTAAGCTACCTTTCTCGAACCCGGAAGGATCGAATGAGCAAGAGATCAATTGGAGAGAGAATTGCACGAAGATGCCATCTTTCAGTAAGAGCAAGCGTGAGACAACAGTTACCCTACATTCGTTTCATTTTCCAGAAAAATCCAACGATGGCTGCAAAAATGGTAACATACTTTGGATTTGACGAGGACATGGTAAGTTATCTGGCTGGAACTGAAAAGAGAGCTTCCAAGATTATTTCTCTGATGGAGAGCTCTGAATGACGCATTCAGGTTTCCAATAGGGTTCCCTCAATTGAATCGCCTTGAAGAAAATTGCGCGTAGCTCATCGTGGCTTGCATGCATTCTCAAAGGCGTCAGAATATCGACTAGATTGTCGTTCCGCATCAGGCAGGGCTTCAGTTTGCCATCACTTGTCAGCCTAATCCTAGTACAGTGCATGCAGAAAGCGGTGTTCTCAATTGGTTTGACAATCTCAACCTTGGCGTTGTCCAAGGTGTACACACGTCTCGCCTGCATAAAACGTCTGGTTTCAACAGACTTCGCTATGCCGGCTATCTTCTTCTCAATCTCATCGAGTGGGAAGTGATAATTTGCGTAGCTGTATCCTCCCCCATTCACCGGCTCAAGTTCGATCAGTTGAAGCGTAACTCCAAGTTTCTGAGCGTATCCAATGAGCGCATCAATCTCTGAGTCGTTGATTCCACGCATTACAACAGTGTTGATCTTCACTGGATCTAATCCAGTTTGAATGGCGGAATTGATTCCTTTAGCGGCCTCATCAAGACTGGCCCCTGTAACGCGTTTGTACACAGCCTCTCTTGTTGATGGCAGACTTATGTTGACCCTTGCCAGTCCATTTCTCTTGAGTTCATTGGCCTTCTCCAAAGTAAGGAGTCTACCATTCGTTACTATCGATATCTCCTCGACCTGGGGAATCTGATGAATCTTGAGAGCAATCTCACCAAGGTCTTCCCTCAGCAAAGGTTCTCCGCCAGTAATTTTCACTTTCCTAACTCCAAACCCTGTAGAGATTGAAGTTATCGTCGCTATCTCTTCAGGAGTCATATCGGCTTTGGAGTCAAACTGGCCTTCACGATGGCAATAGAAGCATTCCAAGTTACACTGCTGAGTGACTGCTATCCTTAGATTGATGATAGGCCTTTGGTATCGGTCAACACTCATTGTAGTAGACATTGCGGATTTTCAATCTCTTGAGTGTTTCACTATGTGTCCAATTTCTGGAATGATCAGATTCCTTAGAGCTTTCTCGACGCCGTCAGGAGATCCGGGAAGGCAGAATATTGCTTTTCCTCTCGTGACACCTGCCATGGCTCGACTCATCAAAGCAGCTGAACCGATAGAGTCGTAGCTTATCTTTCTGAAGAGTTCTCCAAATCCCGGCAGTTCTTTGTCAAGTTGGCCCTTGACTGCTTCTATAGTAACGTCTTTTGGAGCGATTCCTGTTCCACCAGTAATAATGACCGCATCAATATGGGGGGACATTGATGCTTCACGTATGATTTGCTTGATCATTGCCTCGCTATCCGAGATCAGTGTTCTCTGCGATATTTCATGTCCCGCTTCTTTCACAAGTTTCTCTATGAGGTCGCCTGAAGCATCTTCAATCGGCCTGCCAAGTTTCTTGTCATCGTACTTTGATGTGCTGCATGTGACGACGAGTATGTCTAACTTCTTTGGCGCTGCGGCCTTGTGCTTGAGTGAAGTTTCGCTCAAGTTATGCTCCCTTTGTCTTGCTTTTCACTCTAATCCATTCGATAGCCGTTGTTGGATACTGGCCCATCTCGTCTTTCTCATGCCTCTTCACCATATCCCAGATCGTTAAGAGATATGTCGCCGCTGCGACCAACGCTTCCATCTCAACGCCTGTCTTGGCTGTTGTCTTGACTGATGCCTCAACCTCAATCCAGTCTTCACCCAATTTCGACAGTGTAGTAACACTCGTCACCGGGATTGGATGGCATAGCGGTATCAGTTGAGAGGTGCTCTTAGCTGCCATGACAGAGGCAATCTCAGCGGCAGATAGTGGGTCTCCTTTCTCAACACGCGTATCCCTTATCATCCGAACCGTCTCTGGCTTCACACGTATCCTCCCAACAGCGATTGCCTCTCTAAAGACGTCGTTCTTCTGAGTGATATCTATCATGTGAAACTTGCCGGAATTTCTCTCCATGATTATCGCCCAGGCCTGTTGATTCTGTGATCTGAGTATTGCGATTACTACCTTCGTCGGACTATCTCGGTCTCGACTATTAAATAGTCGCCCTGCTTCTAGATCACGATTTTGTACTCTGTCAATTCTTCATTGTCTTCGGTTTTCTATTGTCAATCACAATGAAGATATGGACACATCTTGCTGTTCTCATCGTGGTTGGAGTCTGTCCATTATCAGCTGTTTCCCCCAAACAGTTGCAACGGCCGATAACCACCTAACCCACAGCACGGCAGATGGACTCCAACCCTGTAAAGTGTCTCTGACGCTCTCCAAAAGTTGTAGAATTCTTGGGAAATCTCATTTCCATGTGTCCACGAGTCTTCTAATGGCGACAGCGCGTGG
>CAZJUU010000095.1:0-6476 GCA_964549295.1 uncultured Candidatus Bathyarchaeia archaeon | reverse complement strand
CCTAGAGGTGACTGTCAAGAGTGGCAAGATCCTATAGCGTTGTAGGCATCGACAGCAATCGATTTTCCCGAAAGAACCTCAAGATTCGTCTTCTTTCTTGACACTAGGTCGGATAGGTCGACACCCAAATTGTTGCACCAATATGAGTAGTTCTAGTCCTATCCTAATACCTTTCATCAACTTCACAACTAGAGGGGGCGTTCATCTGGTCTACGTATCGAATAGCGCTTAAATTTCCCATGCCAATATCAATCCACAGAGAATGCAACACTTGTCCACATCTATGCGGTGGCTCACAGACGTCATCTCTCCCCAACAGGCAGATGAGATCAGCGAGTTTCAGTCGGTTGAAGTCGTACCCTACCGTTCAGGTTCTCTCTGTCTTGTCTGTAAAGGCGGAAGAATGCTCTGTGGAAAACTCGGTTGCCCCATAATCGCCAAAGCCCAGTCTCTGGTCAAATATCGGAATCTAATAGATTCAGAATCGATTCAAGGTTCCACCCCGCCTGGAGTCTTTGTTGGCAGAGCTGGTTATCCCAAGGTGTCCATAGGACCAATGGTTCCCCCATACTTGGGCGATACTGAGATCCTTGACACTCCAGAGCAATGGATTGGAAAAAGCATAAACGAGATAATCGATTACAGGTTCTCATTGATCAGAGGAAAGGTTCGAACAGACATATTCGACACGCAATATCAAAACCATTTCTTGGAGACACTTCAAGAACTCGCTATGGGATCAAGACCCACAGACTCTGAGGTGTTGTTCACAAAGAAACCTCGGGGCACCATTCTACTGAGTGATGAAACACAGCCCTTCGGACCCTCAGCTCCACTCAAATCTTTCAAGACATCGAACATAAGTGTGGATAGAAGAATAGAGAAAGCCTACTATGACCGTGATCTGAAAGCCAGCGACGCAACGATGAAACTCTACCGAGACGGAGTACTTGTTACGAGAATTCAGAGATGCTTCAGTGTTGGAATGTTCGGTCAAGAGACTCGGAGGAAGCTTGTTCCAACACGATGGAGCATCACCGCAGTAGACAGCAACATCTCTCTTCAGCTAATTGATGAAATCAAACAGAACCCCATTATTGATGAGTACAGGGTCTACACGTTCAAATATCTTGACAATATCTACGTGGCAATTTTGATGCCTGAGAAATGGAATTTCGAATGGATTGAAGCTTGGTTTCCCGGGACAACATGGAACGTTGATGGGAAGGCCCCTGCGATGATGGGGGACTATGAAGGGTATTGGGGAAGAAACACATACGCAAGCGTTGGAGGCTGCTACTACTCGACTAGACTGGCTATAACTGAGAAATTAAGCGAGGAGAGAAAGCAATCCTCAGCCCTTGTTCTCAGAGAGATTCATCCAGGCTACATTCTCCCAGTTGGAGTCTGGAATGTGCGAGAAAGTATCAGAAGCGCACTTAGGACACGCCCCAATCTTTTTGACACCTTGAATGCAGCCATACTGTTCGCAATGTCAAAACTGACCATACCTCTGAAACACTGGACAACAAACAGCACGATTTTGAAAAATGCTTACTTTCAGAGGAAAATAAGCGAATTCTTCACGGAGGCAAAGAAACACAAGCTTTGAACTATGAAACACAAAGGTGTCGAACTGCTCTATCTAGAAGTCGTCTTCCTGACCTAGTGTACTCACTCAACCCCTACTTTGGTTGTGAACATGGATGCATCTATTGCTACAGTCCATCAGTATTCCGTCAGGAAGCGATAGCTCGCAACTGGGGAAAATTCGTAAAAGCGAAAGGCAACATCGCAGAAGTCCTAGTGAAGGAACTTGGGCGACTCAAGAAAGGTACTGTTGGAGTCAGCACTGTAACCGATCCGTATCAACCTGCAGAATCTAGATTCGAACTGACAAGAAAATGTCTTGAGATTCTGTCAAAGAATCAATTTCCAATTTCAATACAGACGAAATCAAATCTAGTGCTTCGTGATATTGACGTCATACAACCCACAGGGTTTGAAGTCGGGGTAACAATAACGACTCTGAACAATGACGTCGCACGAAAGTTTGAGCCAAATGCATCGAGCCCTGACTCACGTGTGCAAGTGATAGACGAATTCCATGAAAAACGGGTCAAGACATGGATATTTCTCGGTCCCATAATTCCAAAGGTGAATGACAGCCCAGAGAATATTGCAGGAATATTAGAGGTCGCGGGGAGAACAAAGAGCAAGGTCCTGTACGACAAATTGAATCCTAAGAACTGGGTTATTGAGAGAATGATGCCAACTCTTGGACTATTCGACAATGCGCTGACGAAAACAATACATGAGCTCGTGGAAGCAAATTCCAACTGGTGGAAGGCAACTTCATCATCAATCATGACTCTATCCATGGAAAAATCCGTCGCAGCTGCGCCTGCATTCCAGTAGGAACTAGCCAAAAAGTTCAACTAGCAAGAGGAACCCGTTGGCAACACAAGAGCTAAATCAACTGATGCATCTCTTCTAGTTGAGTATGTTCTCCAACTCATCTGATTTTTGTTGAACGATATAGCAGGGTGAGTCAATGCAACCAAAAAGCCAAATCAACAGAATTGTGAAACGTGACGGGAGAATCGTCGATTTCGACCCTGGAAAGATCACTGAAGCCATACGAAAAGCATTCGTCGCTACTAGAGGAGGACAAGGCGATCCGGCACAACAACTATCTAATGAGGTAGTCAAGATTCTGGAAACTAGATTCAAGAGGAAGATACCTACCGTTGAAAATGTTCAGGACTTAGTTGAAGAGGTTCTTTCAAGACAAGGCTATTCTGACATAGCAAAAGCCTACATTCTTTATCGTCAAAAGCGGACTGAGATTCGTGAGGCAAAGCAGTTCTTCGGGGTTAGAGATGAACTCAAACTTACAGTCAACGCCATAAGCGTACTTCAGAGGCGATACCTGAGAAAAGATGAAGAAGGCAGGGTCATCGAAACTCCTGCCCAGATGTTCAGAAGAGTAGCCAAAGCCGTTGCAGCCGTTGACCAGCGTTATGGTGGAGATGTGAAACGTGCTGAGGAAGACTTCTACGGTGTTATGGCAAATCTTGAGTTCCTTCCTAACTCTCCAACTCTGATGAATGCGGGGACACGGTTGGGTCAACTCTCCGCTTGTTTCGTCATACCGGTTGAAGACTCCATGGCGAGTATATTCGAAGCGGTCAAGAACATGGCGATCATTCACAAGTCAGGAGGTGGAACTGGATTTTCATTCTCTAAGCTTCGACCCAAGGGTGACGTCGTATTGTCGACCAAGGGAATAGCTTCGGGGCCTGTCTCTTTCATGCGAGCATTCGATACAGCAACCGACGTGATAAAACAGGGGGGACGAAGAAGAGGCGCAAACATGGGAATTCTCAGAGTTGACCACCCGGACATCTTGGAGTTCATTGCAGCCAAAACCAGAGAGAACTTCTTGACGAATTTCAACATCTCAGTGGCCGTTACGGACAAGTTCATGAAGGCTGTTGAAAGAAAAGAAGAGTATGATCTGGTTAACCCGCGCACTAAGAAGGTTGTGCGAAAGCTTAAGGCAAATGATACGTTCGACCTAATGGCGACCATGGCTTGGAAGACTGGCGACCCAGGCCTAGTATTCATAGACAGAATAAACAAATTCAACCCGACGCCAAACATCGGCGAGATAGAGAGCACCAACCCCTGCGGCGAGCAACCCCTTCTTCCAAACGAATCCTGCAACCTAGGATCAATCAATCTTCTCAAAATGATGATGGACAAGCATCTTGACTGGATGAAACTCAAGAAGACAATCGAGATAGCAGTCCACTTTCTTGACAACATAATTGATGCCAACAAGTATCCTGTGAAATCTATCGAAAGGGTGACCAAAGCGAATCGCAAGATCGGTCTTGGAATCATGGGGTTTGCTGACGCACTCATAAAGATGGGAATACCCTACAGTTCCAATAGAGCTGTCATATTCGCAGAAGATTTGATGAAGTTTTTCTCGAAGGAAGCGATTCAAGCCTCAGTAAGACTTGGCGACCAGAGAGATTCATTTCCAAACTTCAGTCGAAGCTTTTGGGAGAAACATGGCTTCAAGACGATGAGAAACGCAACCGTTACGACCATTGCTCCAACGGGAACGATAAGCATCATAGCAGGTACAACGAGTGGTATAGAGCCTCTTTTTGCTGTATGCTTCGTTAGGAACGTGATGGAGGGAACGAAACTACTTGAAGTAAATGCTCTTTTCGAAGAGATGGCAAAGAAGAGAAGAATCTATTCGAAAGAGTTGATGATGGAAATAGCAAAGACTGGATCTGTACAAAACGTCCGCGGCATCCCCAAAGACCTGAAGCATCTTTTTGCAACCGCATTCGATGTTCTGCCCGAGTGGCATGTCAAGATACAGGCAGCATTCCAAAAGCATACAGACAATGCTGTGTCCAAAACAATAAACTTCCCACACGACGCATCCGTGGAGGATGTTAAGAAAGCATTCATTCTAGCCTACAAACTCGGTTGCAAAGGTATCACAGTTTACAGATATGGAAGCAAAAAAGAACAGGTGCTCTACGTGGGATCCGTCTTGGGTAGGGAAAGCGGAGAAACTTTTGACTATACAAGTGCAGATCCCGAATACTCCGGAGGATGCCCAAGCCCTACGTGCGAGTAAGACATGTATTTGATTTTGATCGCCGTTTCAATTTACAATGCAATTACTCGTGCACTATTTGCTAGACTTTTCCAGGTATCCGTACGAGGGCACTACACGATCTGAACAAAAACAAGATGAACCCAAAACCCCTTTAGGGTATACGAGAAGGTTGGAACTAGACTCCTAGAGAATTGCTCAATAAGAGGAGAGACTCTGATGTGAATGAACAAGATGGGCGATCAAGGTTCACTTCAATGACAAGTGCCTTTCCAACGTACGACGAAATGGTGAAATTTTCCAAGGGACTCAATCAGTTCATCATTCCCGAAGGACCTACAGTCTTCGGCTTCTGGATGCAGACCATAGCAGACTTGCAGCTACTCGACTTGGAACTCAAAGGGCTTACCAAAGACTACAAGATCAATCCGATTGACAGAACCGCAGAATTCGATGGAGATAGGCAGATAGTTAGATCGCGTATAGCCCATCTTGAGAAAGTCGATGGGCAGACGACGCTATACACGAACTTTGTGGATTCGTATGGAGACACGAATGCTTACGCATTTCACAATCTCTATCCTTACAAAGGCAAGTTCTACCCACGTGTAGTTAGAACTCTAATCAACGCATTCAAGTTAACTGAGGAGAGTTTGATTCTTGACCCCTTTAATGGATCCGGTACAACAACTCATGAAGCGTCAATTATGGGAATCAAGAGTGTTGGAATTGACGTGACGCCAATGGGTGTTACACTGTCCAACCTCAAGAACGAATTGCCATTCTTAAACGTTGAAGACCTGAATTTCACGAATGATGAACTTGCAGAGATCATGCGGTCAATAGAGAAAAGGCATTGGAAGAATTCTAGCGAGACCATTCATAAACTGATGTTGGTTCTTTTCTTCGATACGACAGATGCGTTTGACCGAACCTCGAGGTACAACAAGAAGGGTAGACAGGGATTATTCGTCGAGAAATACAACTACGTGAAGAGATGCTATGAGAAACTCATGAATATCAAAGAACGACACAACCTGAAGTTCGCGAGGGCCGAGATTATTAATGACGATATTCTGCGCCTGAAAGAACATAAGGAATTCCAAAACAAGATCGATGCGATAATCACGAGCCCTCCATACTACTTTTCAATAGACTACATTGGGAAGGACAAGGTGTGCTATGACTATCTCGGCGTGGATATGAAAAGAGTAGAGTCGAAGTATCTAGGAATGAAGAACAGTGATTCGACTCGAAAGAAAGTCGGTGAACTACCTCCTAAAGTAATTCACTACTATGAAGATTTGCAGGAGTCCATCAACAACATGTACTGTATGCTGAAGCATGGAGGTAAGATGGCGATAGTCGTTGGAGACAGCATCGTAGGCGGAGTCAAGATACCGACAACGATGATGACCAAGAAGTTCTGCGAAGATGCTGGGTTTGGGTTCAAGAAGATGATTTTCAATCCCCTTCTGGGAGCTAGAAACAGGGCAATCAGGGGAGAGAGCATAATCATCTGTGAGAAGCCATAGATACTTCGTCGTTCTTACAAGTCATCAACCTCTGAAGCTGCTGAAACTGCAATTACACTAGTCAAACATATCTCGACTTAATTGTCGCGGGATATTCAGCCATTCAAATTCTTGCGATGTTTGTTGAGCAGACGGCAAAATGTTTCAGCAGAAATCGTTTGGAAGCATAGGAGTCTAAAGCCTTTAAAGAACATCGTCAATCTATAGTGAAAGATCAAGTTGAGAGAGCTGAGAATTGGCGAAATCAATATTCCGGGACAAACTGAAGAGTATCGATGTCGCGGTTACTTTTC
>CAZJUU010000094.1:0-6545 GCA_964549295.1 uncultured Candidatus Bathyarchaeia archaeon | reverse complement strand
CTTCTGGCTCAACAAACTTGCAACTGCAATGTACCCCAAGAATTTTGACAGTGCATTCAGGGGATAGGCTACATCAACGGGCAGTTCCAAATAATTCTCGTATAGGAAACGGGTGTCTACTTGTGAGAAAGCTGGGGGTATCCCCCAAATACCATACAACCATAACATATAGGAGGAGAAGGAATAGTGCAACTGTTGTCTTTCTAATTCTCATTAGCCTGAATCTGAACCTGACTGCAAACCCGGCTAGCAGATTGAACGACCAACTGAATCGGGTCAGATACTTGAGCGAGGCCTGATGATTTGACGCGCGCTAGATTCAGAGAGAGGATTTGAGAGACTAAGGATGATCTTTCAGGCAGATAATCCGTTTGTGTTGTCTAAGTATTTGTTGTAGCGAGTTCGACCATAACGAAACTTGACATGTGTTATTGATCACCCATGGCACTTACGCGGGCGTATTCACAAGGCCTAGCCTGAATAGACGAATAAGTAGACCTTCCCTAGTGCCCTAGCATCTATTACGGCCTTGAGTGTGAGAAAACCACTCTTTTCGAGGGCTTCTGGTGAATTACCCGATACATTGGCAAAGATGATGACGTAATCCCCATGGATGATGCGAATATAACGCTGCAGATATTCTAGAAAATCCGGTTCGGTAGTCTTCTTCCAGACGCCCGCCACGTGGCGGCCGGCGAAATAGGTCAAATCGGGAGCCAAATGATCAGAAATAAACCTGGAATCCGGATCAGTATTACTCTTCAGGTGTTCGGCGACTACACGCGCGCGTTGAAAGACAACAGTCTGACTCTAATTTCTTCATCCACATCTGAAGGCGATATCCCTTGAGAGGAAGACGGGATAACATTTATTCCATAGACTGTAACTACAGCAATAGTTGAACCTCAGACGGACACTTGGGAAATATTGCCTTTTGAGTCAGTCATAGAACAAATCAAAGATTCGTGGGCCAGCTATGGTATCGCAGTGATAGTAATTCACCCAAGACAGTTTTTCGGCACAGATGCCGAAGACAGATGGAATACTTATCTCCAGATGATTAAATGGATAAACACAAATGGTGGAAAGATACTACGCGCAGAACCGCCGACCCCTAGAACGAGCTGGAATTACCACCCACTCATCATATCTACAGGCCTGTTTGTAGGAATGGTCTCAACATTGCTCGTTGTGTTCAATCTGACCAATAAGAGAAAAGATAGCCGTGTCCGTGTCAGAAGCTTACCTCCCGAGAAGACTTCCAGCGAGTAGTGATTTTTCGAAATCGTAAGCCATAATTGGAGGCCCGAATACCTAGCCTTCTGTCAGGAACTAGGATACTAGACCCCTCCTTACTTTTTCTTTGTTCTTCAAGAGCGCACGCATTTTCAAGGACCAGAATACACTGGTGTGAATACAAGATCTCGCTTACTCTTGAATTGTTGGATCTTCTCAATGGCAAGCAGAATAAGATAGTTCACTGGTGGAGTGAATCCTGTCGCGAATCTATACTGTAGATTTGAAGGATTGCTACTCCAGAATAGTAAAGAAGCAACAAGCCAAGTTATGAAGGTGAGATTATAACTATCTGAATAAGTTAGTTTAAAGAGAAAAGCTACAGGAACCAGCAGAATAGCCCATCCCCAGATTTCGACTGAATTGACTATATAGTAAGGGGAGAAGACAAAGCCAATATTCACATCTTTTGCCAGCGCGACCTCAAATGTACCTGCCTTCATGTAGACGACCCACACAACCGCAAGAATTGTTGGTGCTGCTCCAGCAATTGCTGCAAGAGCGAGTCTCCAATTCTTACGAATTAGAGACTCAATAATGAATATGACACCTGCCGGAAGGATCATAGTATACCTAGAGGCAAAGCATAACCCCATCATAATGCCGCCTAGAAGCCAGTAATTATGTTCGCCACTTTTGAGAAAATACAGAGTTGCGAGGAGAAAGAACAGGGATAGACCTTCTGTGTAGATCTGTGAACTATAGAAGAATACTTGAGCGTTTAGCATCGTGAGTATTGTTACACCCAGTGCGAAAAGGCCGCCCTTTCTGCCTCTAAGTGTCAGGTACAAGAAGATCCCTGATCCGATGGTAAATGGCGCCACCAAAGGTTTCACATATATCCAGCTCTCTCCAGTAAACAACCAGACTCCTGCAATGATCCATGAAATCAACGGCGGCCTGTAGGTTTGATAGAGCGGAGTGCCAGTCAACCAGTTCCTGGCATTGGTTAGGTATACTGCACCGTCCCACATAGGCGTCTGCATGTCAGAAATGTACAGCCAGTACAGTACCGCCAGAATCGCTGTGAAAAAAAGAAAAACCACGTCAATTACTCGCGCACCCAGAAAGTAAGGGAGCATTTCCTTTTTATCAAGTTCTAATCGACGCTCGTCGTCTACCATAGATTCCACCGCGCTTACAAGGCACTCTTAAGCTTGTACAGATGAATTTTGGAGAAATCGGTTTGGAAGCTACGTATTTGCTGGAAATCATGATCTAGATTTTCGAGACCTTTGGAGCTGAACAACGATTTCAAAGCCTCAACTTGGGATCCCCCTTCGAAAACCAAGAGATACTCGTAGTGATGTTTAACCATGTAATCCACCAGCGACTGTCTGGAAGATACGCCGAAGGGGACGCGGGCAGCCCGTCTTGCAAAGTAGGTCACATAGGGACCGTTTGTAGAGACGACTATGGTGCTGTCTTCTGGAACCAGTTCAGGTAGACCGTTCATGACAGCGATGAAGCTCTTGTCATGTATCACGGATCTTGGGCTAGCTACGTATTGGATCTGCCCTGCTAAGCCAATTATGCTAAAGATGACGATCAATATCCCTGCTAGGCCAAGAGTCCTACCGATGATATTTGCTTTCAAAATGAGTTCTATCCTTTAAGATAGCTCAACATGTGGCTGTAAAAGCTCTTTGGAGGCGTTTCTCCGATACAGTCTTTCAGTCTACCTTCTGTTCATGCCTAAATATGACGGTTGGATTCTCATGTCAGTGAAGATCTCATCAGTATCTAGATTTTTTGTCTTTTCTCTTGGAACTCACCTTGAAGGCTACCAAGAGTGTTGAAACCATTCCTGCGAATATTCCTACCGATATCATAAACGGGTTGAAGTTGAGTTGTTCTTTGGGATTTGAAGGCTCTCTGCGGAGTATTTCTCCATCATTTGCCTGTATCCATTCAATAACCTGGACGTAAGTCTTCCACCTGTCATCGCCACTCTCATCAATGAATTGTCTTGGGTGTATGACCAAGATTGCAGCACCATAACTGGCCCATGACTCCTCAATCTGTCGAGTTATCGACTCAAATTGTAATTGGGTCCAGGTGTCTGTCCCGGGATCTGCTTCCGCCGTCGTAACTGTCTGTGGAATAAATAATATGTCATCTTCTTCTCTTGGAATATCTCCTTCATATATCGAAGAAGACATCAAAGTCAAGCCATTTCTTGCTAGCGCTCTAATCGTGTCATTGTTGAACTTTGCATAAGGAGGAACGAAGGCCAGCACTTTAGTGCCTAGGACTTCTTCAAGTCTGCTCTTGCCGTATCGCATCTTGGCAGTCTGCATATCCTGTGATAGACTATCGAAAGGCTCATGGAGCCATCCATGAATGCCCACTGTGAAGATTCCTAGAGTAATGCCTTCCTTGATTTGATCGATGAGCTGTGGATCCTTGCCGAACCTAGCTGGAATTATTGAAATGAGTGCTGGTATACGATTGTCGATATGATATTGAAGTACCATTTTTTCAGGCAAAGCGTATGGAGACGGTGAACCGTAGTCTTGAATGTCATCTATCCTTATGATTACGGCATGGTCGCCCACTGGAAAAGCCGCATGGCTTGCCGAGAGAGTCAGCCAGAGAATAGTGAGAGAGCTGAGTATGTATCTCAGCGGGTTCCCCACCTGCCATCGCGAAGTGTAAGTAGCGCGAGTGGAATCTGCCAGACAAGTATGAGCGCGTACAGAATACACCAGATCACTGGAAAGATCCAACCTTGGTAGATTCCATTCTTGTTGCAGTAGGCTAGGTAGACAAGCGAAACAAGAGCGAGTCCCAATATGTACATGATTGGGAGGGTCGATTCAAGCGCCGGCAGCAGAAAGAACACTCGAACAACTATAATGAAGGAGAAGACTGTTAGAAAAGCGTTTGAGTAGAAGCTCAATGCCATCATGGGGTGCTTTCTCCACATGAATCTTCCAACGAGAAAGGTTTCTCGCAACCATGATTTCTTCCAGCGCAGTTGCTGCTTCCAGAATTTGCTCATGCTTCTAGGGACGACAGTTTCGGTCTTTGCAGTAGGTTCATAGAGAGCCTTGAGACCTCTTCGGAGCAAAAACGAGGTTAGTGACCGATCGTCGCCATATGTGCATGATCGTCCCCAAAATTTCTGGTTCTCCCATTCATCAAGGAATTGCATCAGAACGGACCTGCGGTACGCGGCGAGGCAACCTGATAGGCATACAACGGAGTTGTAGAGTGACTCAGCTGATTTGTACACTCGAAATGCGACAAAGTACCTGATGTATTGGATCTGGGTTAACAGGTTGTCTTTCCAGTTGTAGACATCCGCATGTCCTGTCACGCCACCTACATTCTCATCTTGCAGCGGTTGGACTACTTTTCGAATAGCGTCTGGGTGGACGAAGCTGTCACTATCGTTTGTGACAACTATCTCGCCTGCTGCTTCACGTATTCCAGCGGCTAGAGCGCGCCGTTTCCCACGATTCTCCGGCAGACTAACCAGTTTTATGGAGGTTTCCGAATTATCCTGCATGACCTTGGTGACGATTTCTTCAGTCCTGTCTTTGGAGCCGTCGTTTACAACTATGACTTCAAGCCGATCCTTTGGGTAATCGGATAGGATATAATGCAGGAGCGTTTTTCTGATGTATTCTTCTTCATTGTAGGCTGGGATGACGACGCTAACCTTGGGAAGAAATTCATTTTTAGGTCTGACATATTTATAGCTTTCAGCGAGGGCGAAGCGTGATAGAATGTAGGCTGTCACGACTATTCCGTAGAAGGTAAAGAAGTCTGCGTCTGTGAAATTTCGGACTGTGCAGATCTTGTAGATTATTACTGAGACAATGGAGGATACGTACATTGCATTTGCGGCAGCCGTCATGTATAGCACACTGTTTTTAGTAGTTGGTCTACATACTTCTCGTCGGCATGAATCGCTGAGAGCAGAATTTCAGGCTCGAACCCCTTACTTCTAGCCGCATCAATTAGATATCGAATATCTTTGGGAAGGCAAGTTCCGCCTATTCCATCTCTGGCCTCAGGAATCGCAATATTCCATTTTGTATTGCAGGCTTTGCGAAGCGTATTGAAATTTATGCTGTTTCTCTCACAGATTGACCTCAGTTCTTCCGCAAACGCGATCTGCACGTAACGGTATGCGTTCTCGGCGATCTTTGACATTTCCGCAATCTCTATCGGTTCAACCTCGACAAGCGGCACATCGATCTCGTCGTAGAATGATCTTGTCTCGAAGAAGCTCTCAGCGTTTACGCCCCCTGCAACTCTTGACTGTGATACACCGTGCCTATGCGGATCTTCTGGCCAGTAGCGGTGAGGTACATGGGCGAGATTCACCCTCCCCTTCAGAATTGACCTGTAGATGTCTCTGCAGGTTCCAATAGGGACAGTGCTTTCTATGACAATTAGTCTTGGGTGAAATCTTCTAGAGATCTTGGTACAGGCATCGTAGACATTTGATGCGATGGGTTTGTCATTCAGGCGTGTCGTTGAGACGCAGATGACAAAGATCTCTGTATCTAGCGGAATCCGGTCGATGTCACAGACTGGAATGTGTGGCCTTGCCCTACCTATTGCGTAGGGGCTGATATCGTAACCTGTGACTTCGCAACCAGCGTCTTTAAGGTACGTGGCGGTTGGGAAACCTACTGTGCCGAGACCCATCACGCATACCGAGTATCCCACTTTCAGTCTCCCATCCTGCGCGCGTCTTAGATTCAAAAGAAGTGCGGGCTTAGCATAAAAGCGTTTCTGTGTGTAACATAAACACATGAGCTCAAGTTCCACACAGGTACACTTTCTAGGCTCAGCCAATCACTGCAGGAGCGAATATGAAGTGGGCGGCGTATACCAAATCCTCGGACACGCGCTAGGACAGAGAGAGTCCGGCGGTCACGCTGCCAATTCCCCCAATCTCCCCCGGTCATCGATGTCAGTTATAATCTCTTCAATCTGGCTGAGCCAAATCCTGGAGGGGGCTACTACTCCAGAGTCTAGAGTCCTGAACCTCTCGGTAGTCTCCTGACGGATCATCTAGTCTGATTATTAGGGCGATCACGGCGACCGCATGGGTGCGGCTGAATTGCGAATCCATGCAGATTATCTGTTACGCTTGGCTAGCTGGTATCCGAAGTCGAAGTATCTGATGAAGTCAGCCACGAACTCATTTGCAGGATAGTTGTAGACGTTCTCAGGGGTATCCACCTGCTCTATGGCACCTTCATTCATAACCGCCATCCTATCGGCGA
>CAZJUU010000093.1:0-6547 GCA_964549295.1 uncultured Candidatus Bathyarchaeia archaeon | reverse complement strand
ATCTTCTTGAAGAATCTGGCAGAGTTGATCTTGTCAATGAAGGAAACCATTGAATCCTTCGATCCGAATGTTGTTGTGTCCATGACTGAAGACACTGTGAACCTTGGTATTAGCAAGATTCTCAGGAGACGGCTGAAGACGATACAATACGTCCATTTTCCATTTGAAGAAGAGTCCCAATTCTCATCGAGTCGCTACATAGACTACTACAGGTTTCCAAGCTGGTTCAACAAGAGGTTTCTGTGGGCCGCGGATCTCATTGTCTGTAACTCCTTCTACACACAAGCCGCCGTGAAGAGAGCTTGGAATGAGACAGCGCATGTGGTCTACCCAGCTATCGACTATACTTTCATGGAGACAAGTGAGAATAATGCTGGACCTCGAGAGAACCTTGTATTGTGCACGGGGAGATTCACGAAGCTGAAGAGACAGGACTTTCTGCTTAAAGCATTTCGCAAAATAAGAGAAAAGATTAAGGATGCGAGGTTGATTGTCGCTGGATATTCCGACACACGGCACGGTCACTTCTTGAAGAGTCTGTTGGATTCTAGGGAAGAAGCGGTTGAGATTCGCATTAACCCCTCGGATCACGAGTTGATCCAACTGTACTCAAGTGCAAAGGTTTACTGTCATCCTAGAATCGCTGAGCATTTCGGCTTGACACCTATTGAAGCCATGAGTCAAGGTGTTCCGGTTGTCGCCTACGACTCTGGCGGGATACGTGAGACGATTACTCATGGCGAGACGGGCTACCTAGCTGAGAGCGATGAGGAACTCATCAAATACGTTATGCAGATGCTAGCGCTGGAACATAGCAAGTGGACGGAGATGCAACGCAAGGCCATTAGAAAGGCCCATGAGTTCTCACCGGATCGTTTCGTTAGATCCATCAGAGCCCTCGCGATGTCCAGTGAACCGCAGTGATTGTGTGCATACTTCGGCGAGGTAGCTCTGGTTCGAACTCAACACCGTTGTCATGGTGGTGTCGATCCTTCGCCTACAACGGTCATCCATCTCCGGACCCGCCATTGCGTAACCAAGCCATAGATTACGTACGGGTCAGTTTCCGCGAAGTGTTCCACGGTCTTACGAGACGATACGTTGAACACGAGAACGGCGCCGTCAACAGGTTCCGCGAGAGCACCGCCAAGCACGAGTTCTCCACGCTCATAGGCCTTGCGAACGTGATCCAGATGGAGGCTGCGATACTGTACGCGTTTGTTGACGAAGCCATCAACGACGTCATAAAAGAGAATGTAATGCATCGGTCGACCCATACTCCTGCTCATTCTATTCCAAAGTCGTTTTCAATTCGCTCTCCCTTCGACACGTCTGTTCAAGACCTGCCAAATCCGGACCCTTCACAATGGCGTGAATAAAGGTGTCGAGATTCTAAGACTGGACTCTAGCTTTGTGTAGGTCTCTTGGTGCGCACCTATGTTAACTTTGCATGAACGTCTAACCAGTCAAAGGAGATCGTTATTAGTCTACATCTTCAATAAATCTCCAATCCGGTGACATGATTATGCGAGCCTATTCCGCAAAGTATGATTTCAATCAACGTTTCAGCGTTCCAGCAAGGCAGGCTTTCAATTGGTGTACCGATTATCAGCCCTCTGACCTGTCACTCATGAATGAAAGCGGAACGCGAAGAATAGTGAAACTCAACGAGGACACTATTCTCCTCAAGGAAACGATACGCCAGAACGGGAAAGCGGTGACGAAAACGAAGTTGGTCAGAATCAACAAGACCTCGATGTCTTGGACGAATACTCATTTATCAGGGCCCAACCTGCATTCACAATTCCTTTACAGGATAGTACCCGAGGGAAAGCGAACCTCTCGACTCTTCTTCACAGGACTACTATTGTGCTATTCAGTCAAGCATTTGAGCAAACATGTGCTCAAACAGATAGCCAAGAGCGAAAGACGAGTTGATTCCCTAGCCTGGAAGCAATTGGCCAAAGCCATGGAACGCGATTTCGAGAGGAACCGTTGACTCAGCTCGACCTGTTGGAAGCTATACGTGGTTCAGAGCGATCACGACATTCATTCTGGAGATACGTCATGCGGGATACACGTCTAGAAAGTGAGGAAATAATGCGTATCGTTTGATTTGACCGTTCGAAAACTGAACCGTTGGTCTAGGCCAAAGAAAATTGTGTGTCCGCACCAATTGATACAGACACACTACAAAAAAAAGAGAGAAGAGAGAGCCCTTAGCGGCATCTGAGCGACAAGCCCCGCTCACCAAACAAAACATACCACAAACAAATCACAAGCCATTCGATATGTTTCAGCCACGGTGCGCAGGTATTCCGTTCCGACATTGTACAAAACCATAAATACCAATCAGAATCAGACTACACACGAGTGTTTGTGTTGCACAAACTCCGTTTTGTTTTTCCGATAATGTTCACATTTGTCATTGTCTTTGCGTCAAGTTCGTCGGTGTCTGCACAATTACCGGAGTGTTCCATTTCAGTCGAGCCGCAAACTACTGTGGTAACCGTCGGTAACACCTTTGAAGTACAGGTCTGGATTAGAAGTCTTGACAATGGTTTTCCTATGATAATCTTTGATTTCATGATTACCTGGGATAAGACACAACTGGAATACCAGACTGCAAACGTGAATTTCCTCCCAAATTGGAGCATTATTCCTGAAGGACCTCATACATCAGACAGTGAGCTGGGCTACTTCAGGGTCTCTGCGAGCACATCGGCCAGTCCCGTTTCAGAAGACAGATTCTGGCTAACAATTGCATTCAAGTGTCTCGCGCCTGGGCAGGCTACATTAGGTCTCCCCGATGCGCTCACGGATGAAGGTGGACAAGGACTCACTCTTATTATTATCAGTCAGGGAGGAGTGTACGACGTTACAGCCTATCCGGGCGTCGCTGAACAACGACAGCCAGCACCATCAAACCCATATCACTATGTCGGCGGCGAGTTGTTCACTGCAAACAAACTGGCCGTGTTAGCGCCGTATCTTGCGTTGATTGGTTTGATTGGAGTCGTTTCCACAGTCTATGTCCTTGCAAGAAGACGCGAAGTGTAACCCAACTGTTTTTGTTCCCTCGACTTCTCCTCTAACATTGTTGCGAGCAAAGCGAGCAGGTAGAATTGTGTATGCGCACAATGCTAAACACACAGAATTACTGTGGCCCAAACAAACGGTCCGAATAGGAGCGCGTGTGGACGACGATGGCGCATGCGAGAAAAAAGTGGGGGAAGAGAGAGCCTTCTTAGGTCCTTAAGACCGGCCGCGTCTTTCTGAAGCTTATGTTTCGTGACTAGTCGAGTAGCTTCAGCGCATCTTCCCTTGTCACCGCGACGAAAGTTTCCGTGGAGGCAATATCGCCAAATCGCAAGAGGGCTTTCATAGCGGATTTCTCATCTTTTCCCTCTGTTATGACGACTGCATCGTACTTGCCGAGCGTCCAGTACTGGCCTAGAATCTTGGCGCCTTCTTTAACCATCTGCTCGAAAAGCTTCGATGACTGAGCCATCATCTCTTTGGTCGGCTTCTTCCTGAACCTAGCTAAGGTGATGAAGATCATTTTCATCACGCGAGTATCATTCGCATAGAGCTGAAAATATCTCTTTCCCTCATTGGCCGGTTTTCGACGCAGTTAGGAGGTGTATATGGATATGGTTTTGGCAACCTTCGTGTGGGCCCTGAAAGGCTTGGAACCTTCGGCATTCTTGCGCAGGTAATGAAGAGTACTCTTGATGGTACCCACTTTTTGAGCGTCCTTCACTGATAGCTCTAAGATCCGCTTACGAAGCTCAAGACTATCAGTCTGGCTGGGTCAATCCTCTATCAGTACATCGATTCGTTTGTATCCTACTGGAACACCGCTCAACGTTTCAACGAGGCTTCTGATGACTGCTGACAGCACGGTCCTTGGGTAAGGTGATAGTGCCAACTCGTCACCATCGACACTGACGCGAACATTCTTCTCAACTCGGGGGCAGCTTCGAAGTCTTGCTTGGCCCTTTTTCAATGCATTGGCATAGTCGTTGCAGGTTTCGAACCCACATTTCTGACAGTCCTTCTGAGGAAGATTGGCGACGTAGTGGTCAATGTACATGCTCTTCAACTGTCTATACAGTCCGTCAAAATCATTCCAATCGAGCATGGAGGCGTGGGAGTATCGTTCCAGTGCTGACTTGTGCAGGGTCATTGGACTCACAACCGCAATCACGGTTTCCGGTTTCACATCTATTTTGAGATCGTCCATCCCTCTGGCTATCAGAAACTTTGGATAGTTGCCTGATTTGTGTCCCTCTACGACAAGCAGATCTGGGTAGATGTGAAACCTTTCAAAGAGTTTTTCCACGGTGGATTTCGAATGGAGGAATAGGGCGGTCTCGTCTGGAGATATGAAGACTACTTGTTCTGCACCCGCTTTCATCATTCTCTTCGTGTCGGTTGATTGAAGATCCAACGAGGTGGAGGATGATTTCAGTGCTGCCACCTTGAATCCATCTTCTATAGCCAGTTCGATTAGTCTCTGGCAGTAGGTAGTTTTTCCCACTTGGTGGTTGCCCACGATTGACACAGCAAACATCGAATTAGTCAGCTCTTGATTCATACCGAAGTGATTGAAACGGTATTTAATCTGTACTGGTTAGGCATCAATATTATATTCTTGGGCTCCATAGACTCGGTCGTGAGACGCTTTGGCAGAATCGAGGGATAATCTAATTCAGTCGCTCTTGAGACTGGGTGAGAGCAACTCGGAATTCAGTATTATTCGGTCTCAAGAGTCGGATCTGCTTCTGGAACAGAGAATCGTAGACGCGAAGTATTATGGGGTGGCAAGTGAAGAGAAACTCAGGAAGACCTATCGTGCGCGAATGTGGCTAGACGATGCCAAGAAAGAAGTCCGGTACCAAGAAATTCTCGAAGATCAATCTCGAAGCGTGGGAGTCATTCCAGCGCCTGAACTAGGCTTTGAGAAGTCTTTCATAAAAGGAAAGGTTCTGTTCAAGAAGGAGAAAGGACTAGCCTTCGGATTCAAGAAACCTCTTGACCCCAATTCGTTCGGTAAGGTCTATGACTATTCTTATGATGTTGAGAAGATCCGTAGGCCTGTCCGAGAAATTGTGGAGGCTGCTGGCTGGAAATTCAACCAAGTCATTCTGGGCAAATAGGATGCATTTGTTCACTGTTGGAAAGAAGGTATGCATGTCAGAGCGTTTGCAGTGGACATCGACTGCACGTTAACTGACCGAGGATTGCTGCTTGATCTTGATGCAGTCTCCGTTTTGAGACAACTTGAATCCAAGGGGATCAAGGTCATTATTGCAACTGGAAGGAATTTCTCTATTACACGTGCGCTCGTTGGTTATCTGGGCACGTGCGGACTAATGGTCGCTGAGAACGGGGGACTAGTTGGAATATATCCAAAGACGAGGATTATCCTCGGCGATCCGGAGCAATCGAAGAAGGGACTGGAAGTTTTGAAGAGAGAACTTGGCGAGGGCGCGATCTCTCTTGTAGACGCGCCTTGCAGATTGGTGGATGTCGTTCTAGAGCCAAAGTTTGATCTGAAACTTGCCAATGACCTCCTTTCAAGACATAATGTAAGGGCACGACTTGTGCACAGTGGTGTTGCATATCACATTCTTGACTCTAATGTGGACAAGGCAAGAGGTCTTTCGGAAATCTGCAGGATCGGCGGCGTGGATCTTGATAGTCTGGTGGCTGTCGGCGACAGTTACAATGATGTTGAGATGATAGAGTCCGCGGGATATGGAATAGCGGTAGCAAATGCTCCTGACGAATTGAAGCGCAGAGCGGACCACGTTTGTCGGGAGGAATTTGGAAAGGGTTTTGTTGAGGCTGTCAATCATGCACTCACAAAGTTAGGGCCGGCGTAGAAGAATTGCACCCTGACCTCTCTCAACTCCTAAATGCGTTGCAACAGGTCTGCACTTCGCTACTAACACGTGGAGAACCGGCTGAGTCCAACTCCTGTCGGTCATAGTTTCATAGTGCCCCATTCCTTTGGCAATGACTAGGTCAGATTCGCTAAGTGCTTTGCGAAAGTCTTCTGAGGTTTCGATCAACATCAAGCCAACACATGCTTCTCCAGTTGTAATCACCCTATCGGCGACTTTGTCGATCCCTGATTGAACCGCATCGTCCATTGTTGCATCGTTCATTATGGGCGCACCCTTGACCGCCACTGTCACATAGGACCCGGCTCGTTTGAGTTGTTCGACCAGCAATCTGTCGAATACTATCTCTCCAGCATTGTCAGTCAAGAACAGTACTCTTTTTGCCGACTTCGCCAGTTTGAAAGCTTCATCTGAATTGTCGATTCCAAACTTTGTACTGTTGATATGATCTTCGAATCTATCCATGTCCACGCTATAGCCTAAAATGTCGAATTCTATCAGGTTCCCGATAGCTGAGAACTTTGTGGCCAACCTGAATCGTTCAAGATCATCGTCAACGCGGCTGACTTTTTCCGTCAAGTCGGGCAAAAGTCTCAATGCACGTTCATTGGAGGCAAGTCTGTCAGTGGCGTAGA
>CAZJUU010000092.1:0-6556 GCA_964549295.1 uncultured Candidatus Bathyarchaeia archaeon | reverse complement strand
ACACTAGATTCGGCACCGCGAAGCTGAGTAGTGCGGCACCAATGAACTTCAACACGCCACACATCTTTACCACAAAGCTTCCTCGAGTCAGATTATACATCCATATCAGAAGAAGTGGGCCAGCGATCCATGGCTCCTGTTTTATCGCACATGCCATTCCATATAGAATGCCACATCTAAACGGATCCTCTATGTAAAACGCCGTCCAAACCATGGGAAGCACCCATAAGAAATCCGAGACCGCACCTGCGTTGAAGTCTATAGCTAGGTCTGCGCTTATGAAGATTGGCAGCAAGATTATTGGTTTCAGTTCTCGAGGTGATTTAACGTACAGGGTCAGCAGTGTCGCTATCTCGAAGAGAAAAAGAACCCACCGCATATCGGATAACCCTATCGCAAGAAACGGAACGAAAAGCAGGAAGTGAAGTGCCGGGTAGGCAAGGTTAGTTGAGATGTCTCCATTGGGGGTGAGAGTGATATAGAGTGGCTCAACCTTGAATTGCTGTAGAGCTTCCTGAAGATCAAGTGGATAGGGATTCAGTCCTTTCCTGAGAAGGATGTCGGCTGCATACTGTGTGAAAGCTAATGCATCCGTTCTGTACGCACCTTTGTATTGAATTTGAAAGAGGACATAGGCGCTGATGCCTGACACTATCATCAAGGCCAGAGGAATAGTGTCTTTACATCTCATTGCGAGATGAGGATTGGAGAGTGCCAGTGCCAGCATCATGAATGACGCGGCATAGATGATGAGACAATAGCCAACAACCTGTGGGTTGACTTCAATCCGGCCTCGCACCCAGGTTTGGAACCCTTCATAGAGACAGAAGCTCCCCGCCGATAGAAATCCAATTCTGAGAATAAGTTCATGTTCTGATGAGAGCGATGATGCGGTTTGTCCTGTCACTGTCATCTCCCTCTGCGCATACGCGCTCTCGTGTTGATAAGTGCTATGCCAAACAACATCCCAAGGAAAGTGATCTCGGAGAGATAGTATATGTGTGGGCGGGCAGGCTTCTGTTGTAGCGTTATTTCGTTCACTCCTTCTGGAGGTCTTAGCGCTATGAACCCTTCTGGGTCTTCGTAGACCTCAATGGGAAGGCCATCTGCCATCGCACACCAAGTTGGGAAGTAGGCCTCTTTGACAATGACCGTTGGTGCTCCGCGGATCCCCCGGAGCTTCACTGTAAGCTTATCTGTCCCGCTGCGTTCGAACACAGCCTTCCCCTGACCGGAGGAAACTAGTTCAATCATCTCTACCGAGCTTGAAGCACGATAGACTGCAATAGTGCCTCGCCGATATGGGAATCGAACATCTAGTTTGAAATCTGTTCCTTCGAAAAGCTCTGCTTTTGCCTCTTCTGAAACGCTTCCAACAATGACCCACTTGATCGCAAGCATTCTTGAGTCACTTATCAGGTTCTTCCAGATTTTCGTTCTGTTTGGAGAATCAGTTGGATCGACAGGTCCCGCAGATTCAAGATCCAGAATCCTGTAATCATCGATCTCAAGTATCCGCTTGAGCAGTTTCTCTTGAGGATACCATCCATCGACCAGCGGTTTGTCTGTATAGTAGGGGAGCACATATACCCAAAGCGGGCATCTCAATGCTAGGATTCTGGCGTAGGTCCTGTCGGATCTGAAGTATTCTATTAGTTCTGTGGGCGGTGTACTGTTCAGAAGAGGATAGGGCAAGAATTCGCTTACATCATGCGTCATTGTATATGCGAGTTTGACGCATCCGCTGGCCAATGCAATTCCCACGAGCAGTGAACCAACAATGCGAGGCTTCATTTTCGGAATATTGATTCTGATCTGTAGAAGCTTCTTCAATCCAATTGCTGAAAGAATGCTCATACTCATAGTGAGATACAGCCAAAACCTATGAATATCCAACGTCTTCCAGAAGCGAGAAAAAGGAGAAAGAGCCACAAACGGAAGAGCAGAGTTGCCCAAGCTAAGCCAAAAGAATACTGCAAACCAAGCAAGCAGAAAGCATGCGAAAGGGCGATGCGTGGAAGCGCCAATGCATCTGCGTATGATCTTCCAAGTGAGGAAGGCAAGTGACAGAATTACAACTGCCTGACCGAGAATCCTTATTGGTACTGCAAGTGACTTCTCGCCAAGCTCAAAGACAGTCATTCCAATCACCATCATACCGAACACCACGGGAACAAAGTTTCTTCTCGACTTCAGATCAATAGGATATGCCCAGATGCAGAATATCGAAAGAAGAAAATGTGCCAGCCCGAACTCATACGTGACGACATTGATAGAGAAATAGCTCAGTCTGACGAACGGAAACTCCACATTCCTATTGTAGAAGGGGTTGCTCAAGAAGCGCCCGGATGCTTCAAGAAAGGGGACCGACCAGAATGAAGAGAGGGCTACTCCAATTGAGAGCACAATGAAGAACAAAACTGTTCGCTGAACGAACGATGTCAGTCGCTTCCCTCCGAGATCTTCTGAGAAGACCAAGAGAAGACCGAGCAAGGCAGCACACAAGGCTGAGAGGTGATGTAGTAGGATGATGATGCCAAACAGGGCTCCAGACATAATCACAGAATTCCATTTCAATTGTCTCTGGTCGCTCTGCATTATGCGCGACAAGACTACTAGAAAAAGACAGACAACTGGAAGCGAGACGGTGCTGGGGAATCTGTCATAGAACAAGTAATTCTCTACAACACTGGGAGAGAAGGAGAAGAATGATGCAGCCAGAATGCTTTCCGTCTTGTCTAGCCTGAATTGACGACCTAGATAGTAAACTGCGATAGGTCCGATTAGAAAGAAGACTGCGTCCGTCAATTTGTAGGCGAGGACAGGGCCTAGCCCCAGTAGTGATGGCACCAAAGCGATGCAGAAGGCTAGAGGGGGATAAAGGAGAGAAAAGGTAGTGCCTCCATACCAATACGGATTCCACTGAGGGAAGTACCCGTTCTCTTGGTAGGATTTGGTCATGAGCATTACTCGGAAAAGGTGGCTCGTTGAGTCAACTCCGAGGGGGAGGCCATCTAGGAATCGAACCGAAACGATAACTAGATTGAAGGCAAAGGATGCCACAAACAGGATTCTGGCCATTCTCGAGATCCTGTCCGAGCCTTCTTCGTTCATATGATTCGACTCTCCCGCCAACCTGGAAATGTCAAAGGAGACTCGGCCGAATATGCTCAGATACCTGAACGAGATGATGCGAGCGGTGGATGTTTTCCTTTCTTCTGCTCATGTTTCTTTTCGGTAACATGGGACTTAGAAGGATCATCATGAGGATCGCCATGAGTGTAAGAACGACTACTGAAGTGGGAGAGATTTCCCATCTTTTGAAGAACGAATCAAGAACAATGTATCTCCTCACATGCCTTGTATGTCCTGTGCCAGACATGGTTTCCTGCCAGATCGTGTATTGATCTTGAAGGTTTGTTAGCTGGAACACAGTTGTACCTTGGCCGGCCAGCATCAGCCAAATGTATCCCGATATCATGCTCGGATCTATTTCGAACACTACGTCTGCGTACATCTCAGTGTAGCTGAAGTCCTCTCGCTGCTTGTTGAACGCAACTATGTCACCGGTTTTCTTAACGGTCACATTATATAGGACGTCGTACCACGTACCTTTCCCAACGCTTATCTCATCATCGCTATCGTTCCCGCTGAACCACCCACAGGAGAGTATATGCTTGAATCGTATCCCATTTGTGTTGTTTCCCACTTCGTCATCGAACATTATTCGCCCCCAATCGGCTGTTGACCTCATAGTCACTCTTATGGGAGGAGTTTCCCGCCATCTTGTTGCGACTATTCCGGGATCTTTCGAGTCTACTCCAAGATTCCCAGCAGCATTGAGAGGAATAAGGTCTGTGGCAAGTAGGATGGTGCTGATGATTGTAATTGCCCAAAGGATGGCTTTCGTTGATTTCATTTGGCCTTACGAGCGTTGGATGACCTGCCATTCTAATAAAACCACCTGAATGACGGTGCGGTTCATGGAGGAGCAACATTTTAACAGAGCGCAAGGACAGTACCCATTAGCCAGCATATCCAGGGGATTTCGCGAATCGTGGACTTCCGCGAAGCAGAGCGCTCCATCCGACACCTATGCCAAGAGATTTCTGGAGATTCAACCATAGTTGCGAGTTGTCTGTACGGGTCAAGAGCAGGTGGATATGCCAGAAGCGACAGTGATTTTGACATAATCTTAGTGCTGGAAGGATATCGCGAAGGGCTAAGTTTTCACACCAAGAAAGTGGGTGGGGTCAATGCCGCCGTACTGATGGTTGATCGAGAACTCTTCGAATTGGACATGAAAAGGGGGCATCTAGGCGAGTTCATTTGCTCAAGGACTCTCGGTCCGTATCTGGCCCTGGAAAATCCGGATTTCCTGAAGGGAATGGAGATTCAAGCCAAGAAGAGAATCATCCAGGAAGAACTCAGAGACCTTGTCATAGAATATCAAGAAATTTCACATGGGTTGATGGTATCCCCAACCTATTTCGCTTTGTCTAGGCTGAGAAAAAGAGCTAGACACTATCCAGCTGTGCTGCACAGCTACAAAGGCATGCTTCGGAAAGACGTAAGAAGCAAGAATCTGAAATCGATCCTTGAAGGATACGAGGTTGGGCTCCAAGACCTCAGCAAAGCCGGCATCCTCAGATTCGAAAACGATATGATCATGCCGCAAGAGAAGTTTACAGACAGGATCCTTTCGAGGAGATCATTCGAGAAAGTCGTGAACGTCGTCGAGATGAGCCAGAGAGCCTTCCGTTCGTATTTGACATACGGGCGGAGCCGCATAGGCGGAGTCGAACTCATAATTGATGAAATAGGGCAACTACTACAGAGAGGGCCCCAGTCTGATTCGAGTGACGAACAGACTGAGGATCCGAGGGATCATCTTTTCCTGCAGACATCGACTGGCATGGTCAATCTAAATGAGCAATCCTCAATCGTTGATGTTGCATTGAAGCTTAGACCTGGGGAGAAGGTTGCGATTAGCCCTATGGCCGGGGTACTAAACGATGTGTACTTGGTCTCCGTAGGTCAGGAACATCTCGTTGCGAAGCGATATACAAATTGGTTTACTCTTAAATGGTTCACTATCAATCTCGTCACGCTCGGAACCAAGAAGTTCTCAGTTATGGGGAAATCCAGACTTGCAAATGAATATGGCATAAATCGGATTCTGTCTGCGGAAGGTATTCCTGTGCCAGAGATAATTCATGTCAATATCCCCCAACGTATGCTTTTGGAAAAGTACGTCGAAGGGGAGAATGTGGCAAATCTGGTGAGACAGTTTTCGTCATCTGATCAACTTTCGGCAAGAGAATATGAGCTGGCAATGGAGATCGGGAGAGCACTAGCAAGAATCCACTCAGTTGATGTCACAGTCGGTGATTCGAAACCTGAGAACTTTATCGTGTCGCGAGATGGTCACATATACTCGTTGGATCTTGAACAAGCATCCAAGAAGGGTGACAAGGCGTGGGATCTGTCAGAGTTCCTGTTCTACTCAGGCCACTATTCGCCACTGATGACCCAGGGGCTCAACCAGTTCATCGATGGGTTCATAATAGGATATCTTGAGGAAGGCGAACGTAGTACTCTCAGAAGGGCAGCTGGAATAGCCTACATAAAAGTGTTTTCAATATGGACCGCCCCACCAGTCATATTCAGAATAGCTGAAAAACTTCGGAAAGTATGATGTGACCAGAGTACCGGGATTGGGAACAGCTCGACGCACACGAAAACAAGCCATCCATGCATATGGTGGATCCGATTGAGAGACAACGTCGGTCTCGTGATATTCGATCTAGATGGAACCCTAACCAAGGTCGACAGCACATGGCAATACTTACACATGAGACTTGGAACATGGTCAACTGGAAAACTGTCCGCTCAAAACTACTTGAAAGGAAGGATCGATTACGTTGAATGGGCACGACAAGACTCATCCATGTGGCGCGGCGTTAAACTCAGTAAACTCATATCAATCACCAAGGAAATCCCCTACGTAGACGGCGCCAAAGAGACTGTGTCACGACTCAGGCAAGATGGAAAACTTTCAGGAATAGTGAGCGCTGGCATTTCCCTGCTTTCTGACCGAGCGTGCGAATATCTTGGCATGGATTTCGCCATAGCCAATGAGCTCCATGTTTCTCGGGGGCGATTGACTGGTGGAGTGACCGTTAAGGTTCCTCTCAATGAAAAGGGTCAGGTGATCAAGAATATCGCGAAGCAGCTGAGAGTCCCTCTTAACAGATGTGCGGTCGTCGGAGACAACAGCTTTGATCTGCCGAGCGAAGCTGGATTAAGAATCGCATTCAACCCAAAGCGGAACGCTCATAATGCTTGCGACATCATCGTGAGAGGAAGCGACTTGAGAGCAATTCTCACCCACATACCATAAATCAGATGTGGATATGCCTCAGAAGCCCACTCGCATCTCTTCTTGTCACAGCTTTCATGAGTTCGACAGAGATCACCGCGATGGCACTTGTAGCACCTGGAACTCATGGGAACCAGCCAACATCCACATGACGAGTCTCCCATTCACGTCCAA
>CAZJUU010000091.1:0-6572 GCA_964549295.1 uncultured Candidatus Bathyarchaeia archaeon | reverse complement strand
TGATGAAGTTGCCATCCTTGGTGAGGATCAGCAGTAGGGATTGGGAGAGCTTTCTTCGACAAAACCGAGAGTTGATCAAGAGATGCAGAAAATTGTCCAAGCAATTGATGCGTCTAAAGAATCAGAATGATTCTCTCAGAGCAAAGTTTCAGAAGTCTAAAGAAGCGAAGAAGGTTGTTGAGAAGAGACTTCGGGCAATTCGGCTTGCGCGGAAGACCAGCCCTAGAATTCGTAAAGCATCGCGCCGAACTGTGCGAAGAGATAGCCTGATCGCTCAAAGTACTTGTATGAACTGTGGTAGGCAGATACTGAAAAAGGATAGGTTCTGCGACAACTGTGGACTTCGAGTAATGTCTTGATCAAGGCTGCAGGGATGTGCCTAGCTCTTGATTTCCTTCTCGGTCTGCTGAAGCACGCGAGATATGTTGGCTCTTATCTTTTCAAGTTCAGCCGCTGCCTTCTGATCAGTCAAGGTCAGCCTCTCTGAAGCCGCACGCAACTTCTCCTTCAACCCCACATTCTCTCTCAGTAGCTCTTCATGACGTTGAACCAGAAGCTCAAGTTCTCTGCGGAAGGCTTCCCACTCATCTTTACGGACTCTAACGATTTCGCTCAATCACATCATCCCAAGCATGTGGTCTTCGTTTTGCTCTTTCCGCTTATATAAGGTTCCGACCCCTCAAGAACCAGTTTCCCCACGTGGGTCGATTACCCAAGTTTAAAATATTTAGACGCTACCTCAGACTAGAACGGCTCATTACGGGCTTGAGAATGGGGGAAAGATTAGCGTGAGCTCTAGGAGAATCTTGCTCGGCCTCCTAGCAGTCGCGCTGACAACCTCCCTCATTCTGGATCTTCTACCAGTCACGAACGTTGTGGCCGAGGCTGAAATCAAACCGTCGAACCCGAAAGGGTGGGGAATGTTCTTTGGAACGACTGGAGACATCAGAATCGACATAACCGAGTCAGCAGTCGCCGTTAGAATTGAGATGCCCCGAGAGTTCCGTCCGGGTACAGCGGAAAATGATACTTCCTTCGTGGAATCAAATATTTCGAACGACTACTATTACTACTCTGTGATCGATCAATCCCAATACTATCCATATGATGTGAATGCGCCGTATACTATCGACATTTGGAATCCTCCATTGTATTTGACGCCTGAATGCACTGGCAAGTTCTACAACTTCACGGCTCCAAAGTTTGTACGTCTAATGGAGCTTACGGCGCCGGAGATCTCTGGAATCTACAACTTTACAGTGCGTATCGCTAAGAACATGGGATCTGATGGTAGACCAATTTTCCCAGATCTTCCGAACAAGGTTCTTCAGATTCCTGTCAGCATGAGGGAAGACCCCGCTCGTATTTGGGGAAATGTAACTGACAGAATAACTGGACTGGATATCACAAATGCAAAGGGTGTTGTCTACGCAGTTGAGATCAACACAGGAAGGATAGGAAGAGGTTTTGTGGCCCCTGGAAGTAGTGGCTTCAACATTACGGGATTATATGCAGGTACGTATCGTCTCGAAGGATCGGTGGGATACTTTTCGGGAACAGGGTATGCATATGTGAAAACTGACTATCCCTCGACGGTGGTCGTGGGTAAGGGCGGTGGAGTATATGTCGGTGATTTTGCTCTTGACCGGGGATGCATAATCAATGGAAGCATAACCTACGTGGACCAATGGAACAATCCACTTAGACCCTTAGATTCACCATATCTAAGCGCGTTGAACTACGAGGCGTTGAATTATACTGTTGAGGCGTATGATGTTAGCGGAAGAATCGTGGCGTCGAGAATATACAAGTCCAATAACTTGCAGACTGAGCGGTATGGGTTGTTGTTCCGAAATGGAACAAAGTATGTGGGATACCCGGCGTTGGGCACCGAGTACGCTGGATTTGGGCCGGGGACCTATACAATCAAGATCTGGGTTTACGGGTTTACTCTGCCTTCAAGCCAAGTTAGGACGGTCACCATTGCCAGTTACGGCGCAATCGTTGATGTGGGAAATTCGAATCTGCCCTACGGCGCCGTGATATCGGGAACGATTCGGCTGCGTCATGACACCAATCTTGAGACGCCGAGAGAAGCTGAACTTGCCACATATGGCTCCTCGACTGGAAAACACTTTGGCGGCAACATTCTCGTGGAGATGTACAGCAGTGAAGGAGTGTTGAAAGGATTAGCCGTTTACAACAGAACCTCTGCGGATGGCATAGTTGAGTATGCAGATTTCTCATCAGGAGAGCAGACTCGTCTCCTCAAGTTCTACATCCTAGGATTCAGCGAACTCTACAACAAGTCGTATAGTGGTAGGTGGACGGTTGGATCTTATCCAGGCCCCAGTCCATGGGACTATGGAGTTGAGACTGGAACGTACTACATCCGTGTATGGATTCGAGGCTATGTACAAGAGTCTTTGGAAGAGTTCACTATTGGAACCATGGCGCCCAATGTAACTCGGACAATCGATATGCAAAGAGCAGCAGCGGTTCAGGTCACTGTTGAATCTTGGAACACACGGATATTGTCCAAGAAACCGCAGGCGCCGCAGCCATGGAGATTTCTGGGTTGGTGTCCACCCCCAAGACTTCGCGTATACTTCTACAGAGAAGGCGTCGAAGTGGGATACGCTGAAACCATATTGCGACTTGGATATCCGGGTGTAACGGAGACTACGGCGACGCTGAACTTCACTGGACACAACTGGTCCACGGACTACATCATATTCGAAGGATACATTCCCACATCTCTCGACGCTGGGAATTACACAATGAAAGGGTACACGTACGGGTACATACAGATGGAAGAATTCTCGTTCTATCTTGCGCTAGGAGACTTTGCACGTCTGTTTCTGCGCTTGTTTATCGCAGGTGAGATACATGGCGATGTTCCCTTGATGATGAATGACCTATTCGTTACATTGACGGCGAACGTTACTGTGAGGCCAGAAGTCCTCCTGGGTGGAAGCCTCAAGGGAGTCAATGTGACGGATGTTCCTAAGGATTCGGGTGGATTTGGATTCTCTACATATGGATTCTTTGGAAGAGGGCACTTCTTCTACGTAGACCCTGAAGGGATAAGGTGGAGAGACTATGGATTGGACACAGGAAACTATACCGTCTTCATTCCAGAGTTTGGCTATATAGAAGACCGCAGGTTCATGCAGACATTGGACATCTACGCGAATGTGCCCTACTTGGAAACGATGGTTGGAGTCGTATTCCACGTTGAAAGAATGATAAGGGTCTTTGGAACCGTTGCGGGACTGGACAATAATGATCGTCCAGTATTGCTTGTATGGGCTTCTATATCTGCACAGGGAAGAGTCGCCTACTCATATGATGGAGACTTTTGGCTCCATCTCCCAAGTGGTACTGGCTTAGTGACGTTTGAATGTCCAGGATACAATTCGCAAACGTGGACGATCGGAACTAACGATCAACAACAATTCACAATCCTTCTGGGACAGTCGGGCGCGTCCTTCCCATAGATCAGTCCATAGTAGTTATCGACATGTAACCAATGGGCGTACTAGAATCCTAGGGCTCCGGTTATAGACTTCATAAAAGCCAGCGAAACGTAAACTTCCAAGAAAGCCGAGAGCAATAGAACAATCAAGAGAAGAAAGAGATAATTCGCATAGGATTTCTTGTGTACACCTATCCAGGATATAGGGGACTCAGGTCCCAGATTCTCAATCCAACTGTTCCTTATGATGATGGCTGTGGAGGCGGCGGAGACTATGCAAAAAGTCTCGAGGATACCATGTGGAACCAGGTATAGAATCGAACTCAGCAGACCCTGAATCGAATTCTCCACGAATACAAATGCAAGATGGAACCCAAAGACGAAAAATCCGTATGCAAAGAGAATCGCGACGGAGTACATAGTCAATACAAGTTGAAGTTCACTTCTCATCCGCAGTTTAGGATCACCAGACTTGAAACGATATCTCTTTCTGTAGACGAGAGAATGAGAAACTAGCAGTATGGGGAATAGTGTTAGCAATAGTGCGATTGAAAAGTTTCTGAAGAAGATCTCAAAGACAAGCCAAAGATCCCCTTTCACACCTCGCATAATCACCAGTCGCTGCACGTTTTCGACCTGAAACATGTGGCCAGCCACTGCAATTTGTGGCAGAAGCAAGGCGATCAGGAAGCCGCCTCCAACGCCTAGAAAGAACGATAGCAGGCATGACCTGGGAATCTTTAAGAAAATTACCATAAACAACTACCTTAGAGGAAAGCCGACGCTATCTTGAACACCGCCCACAGCAAAACGTCACCCATGAATGCATTAAACACCAAAGCGATCCATACGAAGAGTAGAAGAGGTATCCCAGGGGTTACCCACACCTCCTCTTTCTCACCGTCGCTCAGAGAGCTCTCCAAATTCTCTACCAGTTGATTCCTGTCTGATTCAGCTCCCGTGAACAGCCTCAATCTTCGGATACGATGACCGCCTGTATCAACTACCTCTTCCATAGGGTAAAGGTATACCTTGGATCGGAGATCTTTCAACCTCGTTTTATATCCCGTAAGCACAGCGAGGAATCTCCTTGAAAATGATGATTCTTGGATATCATTGAAGAAACGCTTGCCTTTTCCGAATTTCCAATCAATGTTCCTAAGTGCAACAAGGAACAGGGTTGAGATGGAAAAGAGGTATGCATTGTACAATACCGTTACTGGGAAGACTGGATTGAGGTGGATAAGGGGCAGATCTATGGGAAAAGGAAATGTTGGCAACGCTATACTTAGACATATGAACGCTTTACAGTCAGCGCCTCCGAAAAGGCCAACATAAAACAGTAAGAGTGACAGTCCCGTGGTTGCAGCGATCGATATCAATGACACGAGGATGAGCGAGGTATCAATTAGCAGTCGAGGTAGCAGGAGGAGGCAAGCCATAGGCGCATAAATGATCCATACACGATTGGAGACTTCTCTGGACTTTAGATCGCTGTATGCCGCATAGCCGAGGAAGACTATGGAAACAAGAAATCCAATCAGGGTAAGGCCCTTCTCCAACAACTCAGGATCGCCAAGCATGACATGTTGAAATCGAAGAATCTGTAGAGCTCAAATATCTAGGCGGTTAGATAGAGCTTTCTGCAACCAGAGAAATGTTGAAACAAGAATTTCGAGGCCTCAACGTCTGAGAGACCAGTGATGGAAAGAGGGGCTCTCCGATGCCTTCCAAGCCAGTTCTACGTTCATGTGTGCCTAAGAGGGGGTAAGCCCACAGAAATCTCTTAATTTAAGGGTTGTGTCACCTATGTCGCAAACTATTGGGCGACACTAATGATTACTCTATGTGTACCATATCATGCAATGAGGAAAGATGACGAACGAGAGAAAGCTAGACAGGCACATCACTGTACGCATTCCTAGGAGTGTGGCAAGCGCGGTAAGCGAGTTTCTGGAAACCAACGAGGCGGCTAGGATGGGGTTCGATAGCAAAGCCGATGTGGTTACGGCCGCTATTAGAAACCTGCTCACTGAATACGGTTACTTCGTCTCAAAGAAAGGGGGAAAACCAAGTCTTGAACATAGATAAGAAACGTTGGAAACATGGTCTATTCTCACTTCGAGATAACCTGTCCACAAAGGTTTATGCCAAGAAAGAAACTACATTGGAGACCAAGGCCGCTTTGGAGAACAAGGAGACCATGTCGGAGAACAAGTCGAAACAAGAAAACGCCAACATGTTCGTTCCTAATGCGGGCTCTCCGGCAATCAAGGAGATCACACCTCTCAAGGAGCCACACGTGTACGCAGCCATTTCCACAGACCCCAAGACTCTTGGATTGCAGTACCTTGTAATGGAGCCCACTTTGGACGACACGGAGAAGAAAGCTCTGAAGGAAATCAAGAACATTCTCTTCCAAGTGTTGGACGTTGATTTGAGAACAATCGGGTCTCGGGAAAAGACTGAGGAATGGCTGAAGAATCAAGTTCTAAAGATCGTGAAAGACTACAAGATCAAGGCCGAAGAGGGAACAATAGACAAGCTTCAATATTATCTCCTGAGAGATCTAATAAACTTCGGCAAGATCGATCCTCTCATGCATGATCACATGATCGAGGACATATCCTGTGATGGACCCAAGATCCCTATCTACGTGTGGCATAGACGCTACGAATCTATCCCAACCAACATCGGATTCGATGACGAAGAAGGATTGGACTCATTCGTAGTCAGACTGGCCTATCTGGCTGGAAAGCATATTAGTATAGCGAACCCGATGCTGGACAGCAGCCTCAGTGACGGAAGCCGCATCCAGCTGACTTACGGGAAAGAAGTCACACGGAAAGGCAGTACCTTCACCATTCGAAGGTTCCGCGCTGACCCCCTTACCGTGGTGGATCTCATAGATTTAGGTACACTCGGCTACGACATTGCCGCTTGGTTCTGGTATGCAATAGAGAAGAAACGTAACATTCTTGTCGGTGGGGGAACGGCCTCGGGAAAAACAACTACACTGAACGCTCTATCCGCGTTCATTCCAACCAATAGCAAGGTCATAACCATTGAAGATACAGCGGAGCTGAACCTTCCG
>CAZJUU010000090.1:0-6658 GCA_964549295.1 uncultured Candidatus Bathyarchaeia archaeon | reverse complement strand
CCCTCCCGGGGGTAGGGGGTGGATAGTCGCCCTGGTGGAAGCTAGAGTTCCCAGCCTTTTCTACTTACACGATCTTCCAAGAGTTTTCTATGGAGGTCGCTTTCGGCGTCCCAATATTCAACAGGTTCTTGCCTTCTTTCCACAGGCGATGCAACGTGATCTAGCACGGTTCCACACTTTTCGCATACGACTTCGCCGTCTGAAGCGATTACGATCTTTGCTTGGTCTTCGTTTCCGCATTCGCATTTCCAAATCTTTCGAGTTAGCTTCATTTGCTTCACGCCTCAGACCGATATAAGGCGGTAGGGAACAAGCCTATGACTTACCTGAAAGTAATCAAATCAGACTTATGATGCCAATGTTCAGTAGAATAGACATATGATTGGGACAACCGGCGTGCTCAGCTATCAGCATAGAAGGATCTACCTCAGTGCTAATATTGTTGTCCGCAGCTAATTTGGATGGAGCCGAATTCTGGAGAGGAAGGTTTTCGATTGGTATTGGATGTAGTTTGCCAAATGGAAATAGATGAAAAGAGTGCAAAGTGGAAGTCTGAATTCAAGGGAAAGACCTACTACTTCTGTGCTCCAATGTGCAAACAGAAGTTCGACCAAAATCCAGAGAAATACGCAAATCCAAGCTAGATCATGTCCCGAGGATGCAGACATGCAGAAGACTGCCTATTACAAGGGCGATCTAGTGGACAACACGGTATTTGAGGAGAGGATCAAACGTGCCTGCGGGCTCATGGAGAAGGCTGGACTTGACGCGATTCTGTTGACGAAACCTCAGAACATGAGCTATCTGGTTGGGGATGGAAGACTCTGCGCCTTTGCCATAGTATCTAGGGTTGGATCTAGCTATGTTGGAGTTCCAAAAACCGACGTTCAAGACGTGAAAAAGAACTGCGCATCCGAACACATTATTGGATTTGAAGACGAAGTAGGCATGCTCCACTCTCTGATGCACATCTGGAAAGAACTGAACTTGGATATAGGAAAAGTTGGGGTGGAGAATACGTTTCTCAAAGTTTCGATGCTTGAAATGTTCAAGCATCCTCATGCAAAGCCACAGCCCTTGGTGTTCACTGATGCGACCCATATAATGACTGACCTGAGAATCGTGAAATCGGGTGAAGAAATCGCGAAGCTCAGGATCGCGGGAAAAGTAGCTGACAAGGCGATGGCAGCAGCTGTTGGAGCGGTGAAACCTGGCGCTACAGAGACAATGATAGCTGGAGAAGCAGAATATGTGATGAGAAGAAACGGTGCAGAAGATTTCTTCAGAACCTATGTCGCCTCAGGTCCAAGATCCTCGATTGCCCACGGAGTCGTAAGCAACAGAAAACTGCGCAAAGGCGATCTAGTAATGATCGACCTTCACCCGACAGTTGGTGGATACCACTCAGACATCTGCCGAACAGTAAGTGTCAGAAAGCCGTCCGAAACGCAGCGGAGGGCGTTCGATGTCTACCTGCGAGCTCAAAGAACTGCCGTTGAAGCCGTTGGCCCAACAACCACGATGACGAAGCTTGAGAATATGATGCATGAAATATTCGAGAAAGAAGGATATGAGAAATACTTCATTGGTCCCCCGATACATGGCGTGGGATTGGAGTTCGAGGAACCGCCGCTTCCAGCCGGGCATGCGTTCTTTCATGGCGAGGAACCCAAAGACGAGCTCAAACCAGGTATGGTCATATCAATCGGTAACTGCGGACTCTACATGGGCGAATTTGGAGTTAGAATAGAAGATACAATTGTGGTCACGGAAAAAGGCCACGACGAACTTACGACCTACCGCAGAAAGCTTTGACTATCTGGCGAAGAAAACTTTCGCGTTCCGGAGCAATCTGCAAGTTCCAACTGATAAAGTCAAGGCATTATGCCCTTGCATTGTTGAATATTCCAAATATCTCAGAGCAGTATCTCACATGATCTTTCATTGTGTTGCGTTTCTTCCGCCTGCCCTCGTCAAGCCAGATGTCGCAAATGTCCCCGGCTCCAACAATTTCTGCCATTAGGCTTACGACTCTCTCCTCTTTGACTTCCCTAGTCACGTCCCAGTCGAGACTTATCTGCTTGTTCACTCTTGGAATTGGAACAGACGTCTCAACATTACTGATCTCAACAGTCTTCGATTGATTAAATGAGAGACTCACCTCAGTTCTAGATTTCCTCTTGTCAAAAGAGTACAGGTAGAACTTATCGGAGTACTTTTCAGGTATCACAATATTCCATCTTCCGCCTCTGAAGTCACTATACGGCAAGACCAAGTGGATCTCGCAGCCCTCTAAGAGACGGAAGTAGAGCCAGTTGTAGGGCCGAACCAGTCTGAGAGGAACCATCTCGTCATAGTTCATGTCTGTGTGAGCGTCTATCGAAACTATCGGGAGATCGGTTAAGTCTAGCGCGTAATGATGCCTCCATCTGTTCCCTCCAATCAACACGGAGTCTGGAGGTAATCTTTCTTTGTCGGTATTCCTCTCATCTTTTCTCATCCATGAACTCCATATTTTGAATGTTGGATTGTGTATCCTGAACAACTCAGCTGTGACATTGTAACTTTTGGCGATTTCATCAGCGATTCTTTTTGTGTAGTTGTCCGCGTAGAAGATATGTTTCAAAACTTGCTGAACCCACTATCATATGAAAGTCAATGTCGAAACTACTGCAGGAACTATCTAGAAATTCAACAACAGCACAAGGGATTGCCCACTGATTGTGAGTTCCTCGTGTAGGGAATCAAACAGAGAAACTTGACTGATTCTTCACTGGTATTTCTGAGTTGATGTATTTCATCGGAAGGAATGAAGATGGAGTCTCCGCTTTTGAATTCTTTTCCATTCACCCCATCAGTGGCTAATCCTTTTCCCTCTAGAATGAATATTTCATGCTCCCAAGGATGGTGATGAAGCGGACTGTACCCGCCTGGTTGCATCTCAAAGAGCCTCATAGCGAAGTTTTCCGCTCCCGTCTCCTTGGTTATGAGCCATCTAACCTTCAGTCCGTCCGCTCCTTGCTCAGCTTTCAAAGCCTCCACATTCTGATAACCAGATATCTTCAATTTCCCAGCGTCACCTGTTGATGCTCTCAATGTTTCGAACTTCTTATCTTTTCCCTACCTGTATCAGTGGGACACCCATAGAAGCTAGGCCTTGTCTCCCCAGACGATTTCGATCGGCATAAGATGCGACGCCATAACTAGCTCTCGGTTCACATCTTCAAAACCCACGCTTTCCATCACAGACCTTGCAAGGACCGGTCTACAACCGCCAAGCAGAGATGGCCAACGCCTGTAGACCCACTCGTAAATCCTCATGTTCGAATTCCACGAGTTGCCTTTAGTCAGGTTCACGAGTACCAAGCGTCCTCGGGGTTTCAGAACCCTCTTGAATTCAAGAACCACTTTGGGAATATCGAATGTATCGATCAGATCCAACATGTGACTGTTGAAGACTATGTCGAACATCTCATTCTTGTAAGGTAGGTTTCGAGCGTCTCCAAGAACAGTATGGACATTGTCATACAACCCGCTCTTGTGGATCAGTCGTTTTGTCCTCTTGATCATTTTCTTCGATACATCTATGCCATGAACCCCACTTTCATTTCCAGTCCTACCAACGAGTTCCAAGAGAATGCGACCAGTGCCGAAACCAACCTCTAGAACTGCAAGATCTTTTCGTATCCTCGTCATTTCGAGTGCTCTTTTCTTGGTGTCGTTCTCAAATCGAGTCAAATAATCGTAGATGGGACTTAGAGAATCGTATAGATTGCGGATTCTGTCACCGGGTAAGGTGACACGTTCAATCTGCAATTCCGAAACCACATGTTAACATTCGTAGTATGGTTAACCTTGGAAACGGCACAACGAAAACGACTATTTGACTCCAGACAATTCTTTGCGATTGGCAATATCTATGTTTGGCCGTTTCCACATGTGTGGGAAGCCAACAGCGAATAGCATCGGACGGTTGCATTAGATCCGCCGACATGCTCCTCAACTCTTTTGGGAATGAAGTTACATCTTTCTCTGAGGGGTTCAGAATGTCAATGAGTTTTGAGAAGGTCAGATTAACGATACAATCAGATCATTCTAAGTGGGGTCTTTGTGCGAGGAGATTGGCCCGACCATGCTCTCGTAGAGTCTCGTAATATCATTATTTGAGATTGTGGATTTTGGCGGTATTTGCGCTATTAGTACTCCGGTCCTTAGAATGCTTATCCTAACATCCTCTGCGTTCCTGAGAGTGATTCCAAAGTGGCTTACCACATCCACCTTCATCCGATGACGTTCAGCGATCGACCTGAGACGCTTGGGATCTACTATTCTAGTTTCATCTGGGCTAATGACTAGAACTCTTCTCCCATCCCTGGCACATGTCTCCTCTAGGAGTTCTTCTCGAACTGTTGGTGCCTGACCTTTGGGATGAGCTCCGCATACTGGACAGTTCTCACGTTGAACAACTGTAAGAGTGTCGAATGTGAAATGTTTCAGATCGATGTAAAGCAACTTGTTCCGCAGATTCATTCGACCGTCCGTCAGATAGTTTATGGTTTCCAGCACTTGAATATTTGAGACCATGCCTGTGACTGATGGGTGTACTCCAACTACTGCGCATTTGGGTAGCGTTTCATCTTCTAGGTTTGGGTAGAAACATTCGAGGCAGGCTGTCTTGCCTGGGATAATGCTGGACACGTTTCCATAGTATTCTATGGCTGCGCCGAAGATGTATGGGATCTTGAGTTTCTGGCATGCTCTGTTTACAATGTATCGTGGTCCGATTCTGTCAAAGCCGTCGACAACTATGTCAACTCCTTGTAGAAACGAGTCCACATTTCTTGAGTTTAGAGATGCTGGAATGGGGTCAAGGTCAACGTCTGGGTTCAGCCTGCATAGTTTCTTTCCCGCAACCTCAACTTTTGGTACCCCTAAGTGATCAACATCATATAGTGTCTGTCGATGCAGGTCGGACCGGGAGACTACATCCCTGTCGACGATGCGGAGATATCCAACTCCCATGGCGACGAGTCTCATTACTGTGGGCGAACCGAGGCCTCCAAGGCCTAGAACACATACCTTTGCTTTCCTGATCTTCTTCTGTCCGTTGTATCCAATGTCATCTAGAACTATCTGTCTCGAATATGTTTCAAGCTGTTTTGGTGAGAGTTCATCTTTAGGGTCGGTCAAGATTCTACGCGCATCCTGAAAGAGATTGCAGTCTTCTCGTTCACCACATCTCGTCTCAGATAATTAGACGTTTACGCATCAGGTTTATCGACAATATGAATAGAGCCATTGAAACGACAATAATCCATATCAAGCTATAGAGCATTTCCCATCCCACATTGCCCAGCGTCAAACCTCTTAGGATTCTGACAACATGCGTCAGAGGCAGAAGCGCCTCAGCGATTATCCTCACCGCCGTGGGAAGTGTAGTAATTGGAAAGAATGTGCCGCTGAAGAGGAACATTGGAGTAATCAGTAGATACGCGGGGTAGTTGAAAGCGTCGATGCTGGGTACGATGGCTGTGAAACACATTGCCAGTGCCGAGAACAAGATTCCTGACAGAAAAGAGAACGGTATTGTAAGAATTGCCCATCTTAGGTCAGTAAGTCCGAAGATCGATATAACCAGAAGAATTATGGAACAGTTGATCATACTTTTCGTTGCTCCCCATAACAGTTCCCCTCCAATCACCTCGTCAATTGTGAGTGGGGTAGTAATTATTGCGTCAAAGGTTTTCTGATAATACATTCTAACGTAGGAGGCGTATGTACACTCGAAAAAAGCGGAGTACATCGAGGAGATTGCGATTAGAGCAGGTGCAATGTAGGCGGCATATGAGATTCCATCAAACCCTCCTACATAGAGTCCAAGTCCAAACCCGAGTGCAAACAGGTAGAGCAGAGGCTCAATGAATGGTGGAATGAAATTCACCTTGTACGTCTTCATGAAAACATCCTTGTTTCTCCGCCAAACCTTCCAAACCCTTCCAGTCAATACCGGAACTCGAAATATGGAATTAACACTCATTCCTTTAGCCCTCTCCCAGTCAACTCTAGAAAGACGTCTTCAAGAGTCGCCCTTCTAATAAGCGAACTCTCAATCCTGAACCTGGCCACTAGGTCGCGAAGCAACCGTTCCGGATCATTGGAGAAGACGTGCATTTTGCTTTCCACATTCTCAAAATGCAATTGCCCATGGTTCTCTTTAAGATATGATGCCACATCATCCCTTGTAGCGATCTCCAACACGTCACCCTTGATATATTCTTCAATCAAGTTATGAGGTCTACCCTCAGCTATTATCTTGCCACCGTCCATAATCACCAGACGGTCACACAGCTCCTCAGCCTCTTCCATATAATGCGTCGTCAGAAGAATTGTAACGCCTTCAGCTCTGAGTTCACGGAGCCTCTGCCATATTAAATGCCTAGCCTGAGGATCAAGTCCAATGGTAGGCTCATCAAGAACCAATAATTTGGGCTCGTTGAGCAAGGCTCGGGCAAGGATAAGCCTCCGCTTCATTCCAGTCGACAACTTCTCTATCACAACATTCTTCTTCTCTTCAAGTTGAAAGAAGTCAAGGAGTTCCCGCGCCCTCTTCCGAGCGTCATGGTCTGGAATGTTAAAGTAGCGAGAGTAAACGACTAGG
>CAZJUU010000089.1:0-6677 GCA_964549295.1 uncultured Candidatus Bathyarchaeia archaeon | reverse complement strand
GATTCCTAATGGTGGGGCGAGTGGGATATTGTCCCTTGATAACATAGGGGTTAAAATGAGAAAAATCGTCTCGAACACCAATTCGCCAGCACAGTAGCTTTACTAACATCTTCACTGTATCCCCATCAGGATAAAGGCAATGCTAGCGCGCACGCTAACACTCTGAAATGTCTGTGCGTTCTAGGCAGACAATTTCCCGTTGACGATCGAATCTCTCGAATGTCTAGGCGTTGTTTGGCAAGAGTTGACGCACGACGATTCTTAAGGCCCCGCTGAAAACAGGCCGTTTGCGTGTTAGGATCTAAGCAGAGGCGCGCGCATGTTCAATTCATATCAAAAATTCATCAAATGCTGGAACTGTAAGGGGCCGCATCAGAGGATGCGCTATCTCTGCCAAGCAGATATCTGCGACTTGAAGAAGGAGGATGCGCATTAGCTATGGAACGGTGCTGTTCTGAATGCGATACACTTAAGTACCATATGCACGCACTACGGTGAACGATGTGTTGGAAAAGGGACGTACCGCCATGCAGATGACAGTGTATCAACAGGAGTATCTGGATTACGCACATTTCTACAACATACATGGGATTCTTGACGTGGAATCGCCCGTTCCACTCAGTGAACTTAGCTCGTTTGAGGCTGTAAAGACAAATTGTGCCGATCTGGTAATTGAACCATTAAGCAGCAAGCAAAGGAGCGTAGGATCAAGAAAGATCTCTGTTGGCAATGGATCAGCCACTTATTCTGAGCACCTGGATTCGCTGGGAGCCAAGGTTCACATAGATTTTTCCGGAAACCCAATACACGTTCAGGTCAGTAAGCTCTTGTTCAAGTCCCCGCACGTATTGTATGTCAACATCGTCGAGCCTCTCCTCAGATTGTTGCTAGCCTCTAAGGGCTATGTCCTTCTCCATTCAGCATGCTTGAGCAAAGACGGAAGAGGGTATCTCATCTCTGCACCGCCCGATACGGGGAAGACTACGACCGTTCTGAGATGCATCAAAGAGTCAGGTTTTGAGTTCGTGTCGGATGATATGACTATCATGGACCAGTTCGGGAATCTCTATGACTTCCCAAAACCGCTCACGATTAGTGCTCACACTTTCAGTGCGCTTTGCTCAAATAGAAATGGACCAGCTGCAAGAATCCCCTCTTTGAGGATAAGAGGGTATGCTCACTCTCGGATGGGACGCAGAATCCTACGCTCACTTGGAAGGTTGATGGTGGTGCCGATCCTTACCTTAAATGCTGTAGCGCAAATTCTCGTCAAACCTCCCAAAGTTAAGATCACCGAAGTAATTGGCGACGTGGGTATGGCTCGAAGAGCTAAGTTAAGGGCGTTCTTCTTCCTGGCAAAAGGCCGATCTGAAATTCGCGAGATCCCCCTCAAACAAGCATTATCAAGGGCGATTCTAAATAGCGACGACGCTTTTCTATTCCCCCCGTATCATAGGATATTCCCGCACGTACGACTTAACGGCTTTACGTTCAAAGGTCTAATGATAAGAGAGCGGCAGATTCTTTCTAAGGTCCTATCGAATTGCAGGATCTATGTTCTCTATAGTGAGAACCGCGGCTGGAGTGAGAGTCTTCTCAAAATGACTTAGGCACGAACGAGGATCGGTGAATCAACACTACGTTGGATATGACTGCAATCGGTGATTTCACTCTGAATAGAAAGAACGGCTGGTTGATAATACTGGTTCTCTGCGTAGGGTCCATCTTGAGATTGTGGGGTCTAGGAGAAGCGGGGTTCAACAGCGATGAAGCTGTTTATGCAGGACAAGCCGCAGTCCTTTCTGGCCATGAACAGCTCAGAGAGCATTTTTCAATCTTCAGAGCACATCCCTTGCTTTTTCAATTCATAGTGTCAAACGTCTATAGTTTCTCCTTCGGAGATGTCCAAGCACGGGTGGTTTCCGTGATCTTTTCGATTGCGACAATCTTCGCCACTTATTTGTTAGGTAGTCTTGTATGCTCTAGGAATACAGGTCTTGTAGCTTCCTCTCTCCTAGCCTTGATGCCTTACAGCGTTATTGTGTCACGACAGGCCATACTGGATGTACCCCTCACCTTCTTCTCCGTGATCTCCATCTTTTTCCTAGCCAGATTTCTAACTGAAAATGGCCAGCGCTGGCTTCATTTGGCAGGAGTCAGCATCGGTCTCGCGACCCTTTCTAAGGAAGTGGGAATTCTCCTTCTGCCGGTGGTTCTGATTGCGACTGTTTGGGCACGAATGCTTTCGCTTAGAAATCTCTGTATCAGTTTCGCACTATTTGCTGTCACTGTCCTGCCTTACCCAGTGTCAATGCTTCTCAACCAGCCCTTTTCCATATCAAATTCATATTTCCTGTGGCAACTTAGTAGGCCTCCTAATCACTTGCCAACCTATTTTCTTGACATCCTCATACAATACGCGGGATACCTGTTCCTTGCAGTAGCAGCAATTGGAGCCCTTTTCTTGATTCGCAGAAGAAATCGGGTTGCTTCCGTGCTCCTATTGGGGTTGTTCATTCCATTAGGTTTTCTTCAGCTGTGGCCTGTTAAGCTGTTTCCCTATCTTCTCCCCATTATTCCCGTTCTTTCCGTTTTGGCAGGATATGGCTTCACATGTCTACAGAAGCGCTCTTATCGGTTCCGGGTTTTGGGGTTAGCATTGGCAATACTGATACTCTCGTTTTTTGCTTATTCGTCGACTTCTGCAGTACTGTTTGGCACAAATCCATGGGAGAATCTCACAGGAGAAGATGTTGAGGTTGCAAGTTTCGCTGGTGCTAGAGAAGCTTCCCTTTGGATAAGAGATAATACGCCGGAAAAGGCTGTATTCCTCACGATTGGCCCTTCGATGGCAAATATCATTCGGTTCTACAGTTACAGACAAGCGTTTGCTCTGAGTGTGAGTTCTGATGCAATGAGAAGAAACCCTGCATATGCATCAATAATTAACCCTGATCTCGCTCTCAGGAATGGGTTTTTCAATTATGTTGTGATCGACAAATACAGCTCGCAACGGACAAGTCATTACGCAGAAATGATGGAAAATTACGTCTTGACATTCAACTGTACACTTGTTCATGAAACACAGGCGTCGTATTCGATGATGAACAGATCCCAGAATAATGAGGTGAGTGTTTGGATATATCAAGTGTCAAAGTGATGAAGAAGAGCATTCATTGGAGAAGAACGGTTGAAGTCTGTGTCGCTCTCTCGATGCTGATACTACTGAATCTTACGGGGAGTAGAACCAATGCATCTCCCACACCTATTGAGCACATTATCGTCATAACGCAGCAGAATCATAGTTTTGACAATTATTTCGGAACCTATCCAGGCGCTAATGGGATCCCCCGTGACGCATCTATACCTGAGAATCCCTTTGACCTCGGAAGTAATTTGATTAAACCTTTTCCTTTAGACTCCGAACCGAAGATGGAATTCCACAATGGTTGGCAATATGCTCACGCAGCCTATAACGATGGCCAAATGAACGGCTTTGTCAACGCACAGAATGAAGATGAAAACTCGAAGTTATGCATGGGGTTCTATAGCGAAAAGAACATACCCATGTATTGGAAGCTCGCTCGCGAATTCGTTCTTTTCGATAACTACTTCTCCTCGGCTATGGCCGACAGCTTTCCTAATATGCTATATCTAATAGCCGGACAAAATGGCGGCATCAGATGGGGAAGCCCATCCACTTTAGAGGTATTAGCATCAATACAACTAACAACCGTATTCGATATGCTTGAAGAGAAAGATGTGAGCTGGAAATACTACATCGGACGATATGAGAAAGTTTTGAACTCCACTTCTGACAAGACCCCTTCAGCAGCCTATTGGGCACCTATAGTCTCGATCCCTCGTTTTCAATCGGATCCACAATTGAGTTCAAAGATTGTTGACCAAGAGCAGTTCTATGAAGATGCCTTTACAGGATCCTTGCCTCAAGTGTGTTTCGTATTGCCTTCTCCGGTAGACCACCCAGGATCCACCACTCTATTGAGAGCTCAGAGTAAGACGATGAGCTTTGTCGACTCGGTGATGAACAGCAAATATTGGCAATCATCCGTCATATTCATACTCTGGGACGATTATGGAGGATGGTATGATCATGTTCCGCCTCGTCAGGTCGATCGATATGGATACGGCTTCAGAGTCCCAATGATCCTAATATCATCCTACGCAAAAGAGGGATATGTCTCTCATGTTGAACACGATCATACTTCAATTCTCAAGTTTATTCTAGATACATATGAACTACCTTCTTTGAGTGAACGAGTCAAGATAGCGAACTCAATGGCTGACGCATTCGACTTTACTAAAGCTCGACAGCCCAGCTCAGTGTTCCTTCAACCCTCCACTCTTCAACCTACAAATCCCGATGTTGTAAACAGAGTATGGACCCTCTACGCGCTCTTGCCTTCGTTTGCCATCGGATTGGCAATTGTCATGCTATACAAAAAGCGGGAACGACGGCATTCTTTGAGCCAACGATTGAGTGAATCTGCTTAGAACACATGGTGTATTCATATGTTCGGCAAGAGAGGCAAAATAATCATCGCTGCTGTCATGATTCTTACGGCTCTGTCAGTGTGGGATATTCTCAATCATCCTATCTTGCAAGACAACCAAGAGATTGCCCCTGTTCTTGCTCATTACTACATCTGGTGGGAAAGGTCACGTTGGATCAATGGACCTTATGTAGACTTCCCAACCCTAGGCAATTACTCAAGTTCAGATTCTGCAGTAGTCCGTCAACATATTATTTTGGCCAAATCTGCAGGAATTACGGGTTGGATTGTGAGTTGGAACGGTAATGAACAAAGAAACAAAGCGTTATCAGTGCTTGTTTCGCAAGCTGAAAATGAGAATTTCAGATTTATCATATGGTATGAGAGTCTCGAGGGAGATGGCAACCGTCGTTCCATATCAACTGTGCACGCCGACCTAGAATATCTTATTAGAGAATATTCTAGGAAGAAATCATTCCAAATATTCAGAGATAAGCTCAACGCCATCCTGGGACAGTCAGAAAACTACTCTGATCAAGAACTCTTGGATATTAAAATGAAGTATGGATCTCAACTTCTAATTCTTGGTTCAGAAAAAGATGCAGCCTCTTACGAAAAAAGAGGTTCGTACTTTGATGGAGACTACTATTACTGGTCATCAGTAGATCCTTACACTCATGAAAACTATCTTGGCAAACTCAGGCTAATGTCCGATACGATTCACAAGCGTGGCGGGATATGGATAGCGCCTGTGACACCTGGATTCGACAATACACCGGTAGGAGGTTCAAGGATCATTCCAAGGAAGGAAGGTGAGACGCTCATCGTGGAATACGATGCTGCACTGAGTTCGAACCCTGACGCAATTTCTATTATCAGCTGGAATGAGTTTGGCGAGAACACATACATTGAGCCAAGCATCAAGCATGGCAATTATTACTTAGTTCTCTTATCCACACTGATTTCACAGCGCACGCGCGTATCGTCGACCTCACCATGAGGTTATCGTTTTCGCTCATGAATCATTTCCATCCAAATATCATCTGCGAGGGACTTCAATGAATATTTCCCGCATCTTGGCGTATTCAGCTGCGCTCATCATTATGGCAGTAGTGCTGTGGACGATTAGGGATGATCTGATAGGACTTCTGAGCAATGTTTCACCAGCTTGGCTTCTTCTGACAGCTATATGTTGGATCTCAGCTTTCGTAATCAGAGGTGCGAGATGGAAGATGCTTCTTTCACCTATTGAGAGAAATATCTCGTTCTCAAGTTCTTTCTGGAGTATCTCGATGTCGTACCTGGTCAATCTTATTGTCCCGACCAAGTGGGGCAGTGAATTAGCAAGAGCCTTCGCATTGAGCAGGAAGGAGAATGCCAGTTTACTGTCGACGCTTTCCTCCATAGTAGTGGAGAAGATTCAAGATCTGTTCAGCATGGTAATACTTGCATCGACTGCTCTCGTATTCATACCGTCAATCGACTTGATTCCGAGCTGGGTATTCCACATTTTGAAGATCCTGGCAGTACTTGCAGTTGTATCAATTACCGGGCTATTCATGATGTCATGGAAATCACTAAGCTTCATCGCTGAACTCAAGCGTCGCATAAACTCACTGGGCAGAATCGGTAGGACTCTTACCACGGCGCTTTCTTTCCTAGTCAAAGGCGTTGAATGGATAGTTAGAAATCCCAAACCCTTCGTGTGGAGCTTCACTCTGACCTTCACCCTATGGCTTGTCTTTAGCATGGGAATCTACGCGATCTTCTCTTCTCTAGGAACGGCCCCACATCCACTCATCGTTATCTTGGGATCTCTGTTGTTCTCTTTCGCTTATGTTCTCCCTAACGTGCCGGGCTATGTTGGCACCTACGAAGGCATGTGGGCACTAGTATTCTTAGGACTAGGTGTGGGAGGCAACCAGACTGTCCTTGCTGGCGCTCTCGTAGGTCACCTCATTTCAACGACCATAACAGTCACCCTAGGCTCCATCGGACTGGTCAGAATTGGACTAAATCTCGCAGAGTCCTTGAAAATGAGAAGCATCAGGATGCAAGACTTGCTAAAGGCCGCTGAGCAGTAGCGTGCTCGATCGCCCTTCAAGTGAGGCGGTTACAGCGCGCGCCTATTTCTAGGTTTTTCGATGGTGGGGCGAGTGGGAT
>CAZJUU010000088.1:0-6706 GCA_964549295.1 uncultured Candidatus Bathyarchaeia archaeon | reverse complement strand
GATGCCGCAGATTCTACCGAAAGAAGATCAGGACATGTCTCAATTTCTAAGGCAACTACTGGGGAATCGAGGAATACGGATTCAAACAGACGCAAACATCAAAAGAGTCGTCAGCGGCGTTTCAGGAAGATCGCAGGTTCAGTTTGTATCTGCGGGCCATGAAGAGACGATAGAAGGAGACACGATTCTCATGTCAGTCGGCAGAGTGCCGAACGTGCAACATCTCGGTCTTGAGAGTGTGGGAGTTGTCACAGAAAAGAACTGGATCAAGACGGATAGTCACATGCACACAAATGTTCCGAACATCTATGCTGCCGGAGACGTAGCAGGTCGATATCAGCTTGCCTACACAGCGTGGGCGGAAGGGGTTGTTGCCGCAGAGAACATCATGGGAAGAAGCTCTGAGATCGACTATTCTGTTGTTCCAAGATGTACATTCTCAAATCCTCAACTTGCGTCTGTAGGACTGACCGAGAGTGAAGTGCGAAGCAAAGGTATAGACGCTAGAATAGGAGTCTTCTCATTCTCTGATAATAGTAGAGCTCTTGCGCTGGGAGATGCTGAAGGAGGAATCAAGATCATCTCTGACGCCGAATCCGGAGAAATTCTGGGAGCACATATTCTCGGGCCAGAGGCAGCCGAACTCATAGGCGGAATCGGGCTCGCGATGAAGCTTGAGGCCACTGTTGAAGATCTAGAGAAAATGACATGTATCCATCCGACTTTGTTTGAAGTGATTAGAGAGGCTGCTCTGGACGTGCACGACAGAGCAATTCATCGAATGAAGAAATAGCTCTCGTCGAAGGTGTCCTAACAGGCAAGCTGGAAAGTGGAGGCCAAATCGAGGATCAGAAGAAATTGGAAATACAACCAGATTTTTTGGTTAGTCATAACTACAGCAGAGGCATGCAGCGTCGCCCTGATCTATCCGGATAGATGCCCTATTCGTCTTCTTAGAGTCCTGTAGACCGTTCAAACTCATCGACTATTCGACCAAGGTTCGTTTTTGTCTCATCATCTAACTTCTTGGGTTGATGTACTCGAAGTATCTCCTCAGCTTTTTCGCGAGCAATCTTCACTATGCTCTTTCTACCTCTGTCCACCCATTTATTGTAGGAATATCTACAAGAGATCCCTGGCGTCCAGTATTCTGCCTTTAGACGTTTCAGCGCGAACTCGAGAGCCTTGCCCAACAACTGCCCTTCCGGTCCTGCTTTCTCTATCTGCTTCACCGCCAGCGTTTCCTCACTGACTTCTATCCCTCTTTGCAGGCGAAAGAGCCATCCAAGCATTTCGTTGTCGATGACAAGCTGTTCGTAGCTGACTGTTAACCCACTTGCAAACATGCCAGGGTTCATTAGTATGTTGACTCTTGAATTGATCGCCGCGGCGCCTGTCATGATCTTCTCCCACGCATTCTGTTCGTCAAGACAGTGAGACTGAGAATCAGGCCCATTGACCATCGTGGGAAGGTTGTTGGACTTGCCCAGCTGGGTAGTGGCAACTCTCAACGCGGCGGTCTCAGGGGTTCCAATCAAGGTGGTGCTCTCATGCATGTCGAGCGCCAGTGAGGTGGATCCATAGAATGCAGGCGCTCCTTTTCTCGCAAGCTGACTAACCAACACGCCACTGAGGTTCTCCGCGTTTTGGAGAACCAATGTCCCCGCTAACGATATTGGAGCTGTTCCGCCGGTTGTGGGGCAAGAGTTCACAATACATGGAACTCCATTTCGAGAGCCTTCAATCAGTGTTTCTACAGCCCACTTTCCCCAGGACAGAGGGGTCGTCGGGCAAACTAGGAAGGTGATTATGGGACGTTTTGCGAATTCATCTTCACCCGTTATGGTCTGAGCAAGTTTCAGCTGAGCCCTCGCAACTCCTGTTGTGGATGGACAGAAGAACAGATGTTTGGAACTACTGTTCAACATGACTTCGGCAGCCTTGACTTCTGCGTATCCCCGAGGAACATCTTGTGGAGTCCCCTCAACACCTACGACGTGAATATTCTCTAAAGCGTCAGCGAGTCGTGCAAATCTTCCAACATCTTCTACTGTAGCTATTCTTCTCTCGCCCATTTCTGAAGTCAAAACATAGTTGGCATCATTGCCGCTCCACGCGTATGTATTGTCTCCTCCATGGTCGAGCGACGTTACTCTATCCCTGTCCCAAATGGCGATACTTGGAGGAGCCCACTTCAAGACTTCCCCCAGAAGATGGCTCGGTATTCTTGCGATACCTTTCCCAAAATCAACAGCTGCGCCTGCTTCATGTAGCATCTTGAGGGCTTTCTCGCTCTTAACGGACATACCAACATTGGAAAGTATGTCCATCGATGATCTGTTTATCTCGGAAATCTCATCCCGTGAGAGTACTTGAGCTTCGGAAAATCTCAGTCAAAAGACCTCCACACATTGACGCGCACTGTTGACAAATCTTCCTATCTCAAGTAAAACTTGTCGTTTTTGTCAAGCAACGTATCTATGACAAGCCTTAAGGCCTTTCACGTCTTCATCTCAATTTCGAGGTGTTGAATTCTCTATGGACAGGCCGAAAGTTGGTATACTATTCTTTGCTCATGAATGGTTCTGGAGTGCCAAGATGTTCGGATCCGAGTTTCTTGAGTTATTGAAGAAAGACGCGTCTGATATTGAGCAACAACTAAAATCCTATGTAGATGTTGTCAATGGCGGAATCATACTGAGGTCTGACGAGGCTTCAAAGGCGTCCAAGAAACTATTGGCTGAGCACTGTGACGCTATTGTTCTCTTTCCTATAGTTTGGAGTGCGGACACCCCAATGCTAGGTGCCTTGAAAGAAATCGACAAGTCGTTCATCATACTCTGGTGTCATAATCGTCTAGAGAAACTTCCTGAGAGGATGGGATTCGATGAGATAATTCGAGGTAGCGGTCCGATTGGAGCCCTTCAAATGTCAAGTGCTCTGAGACGTTTGGGAGTGAGTTTTGTTCCAGTCTTCGGCAGAGGAGAACCAGTGCTGAAGGATATTCTCGAGTACTCGATGGCTGCGAAGATTATGGAGAATCTCAAGCAAACTAGGATTGGCTTGCTTCCATGGAGATATGATGAGATGGTTGGGACTTGGATCGATGAGGTTAAACTGCTGCGGGAGCTTGGCCCGAGGATTGTTCACGTCTCCGTCAATGAACTCTATCAAGTGGCGCAAGATCTTGATGCGTCACAAACAAAGGCGTTTGTGGAACAGTTGAAACGCTATTTCAGAATCGAGGTTTCTGAGAGAAGTCTTGAGGTCTCGGCACGTGCATGCTTGGCACTAGAAACAGTGATCGAGAAACATGACTTGAATGCAGTTGCAATGCAGGATTTGGATGAAGAGATGCACAGACTTCTAAAGACGCGTCCAGGTATTTACACAGAATCAATGTCAAGAAGAAATGTTGCGGTGGGAATGGAAGGAGACGTACATGCGACTCTCGGGATGCATATTCTTCAAGGACTAACGGGAAAACCCGCTATGTTTGGTGAGATCTTCAACTATGACATCACTGACAACACACTGGCTGTGGCGCACGTAGGCGTCCTGAATACCAGTCTCGCAAAAGACCTCTCCAAAGTCAGGATAATTCCGGATTGTGAGTACAAGGCATTTGACGAAGTTGAAGGAGCATACACATATTTCACCTGTAAGGAAGGCATAGTGACCCTTCTGTCAATAGTGGACGAGGGCCACTCCTACCGAATGATAACATCTGTTGGAGAATCGATTCCAACAGAGGGAAAACTCGAAGGATACGCGCATATGGTCGTGAAGATAAGATCGTCAGTCAAACACTTCTTTGAAACAGCAATGAAGTTTGGTGCAAACCAGCACTGGGCAGTCGTCCACGGTGACGTAACAAATGTGCTCGAAAAACTGGCGAGACTACTGGGCATAGAGATAACGACGATAACCTGAGACGACAGAACGGGGTCATGAATTGCTCGGATTCGAGGATGAGACATGCTGAAAGTACTGAGTGATGGTCAGCTTGAGAGGATTCACTCAAAGGCTATTCATGTACTAGAAAAGGTTGGTGTAAGATATCAGAGCGAAGAGACTGGACAGGTATTCGCAAGCTCCGGAGCTATTATTGACGAAAAAGCTAGAATGGTAAGGATTCCCGAGCATCTCGTGGACGAAGCTCTGAAAAAGACACCATCCCGTTTCACTTTGGGAGCGTTCAATCAGAGGAATTCTACAGAGCTCAGAGAAGGCCGATTCTACACACGTCCCTCGACAGGTTTCTCCAAGGTAATCGATTTTGAAAATGGCATGGCTAGAGAAGGGACTTCAAAAGACAGTGTCAACATATCGAGGTTGATTCAACAGCTGGATAACATCTCCATCAATTCGACACACGTCTTTCCATGCGACGTTCATCAGGAAATCAAGGATGTTTATTCATTCAGTCTGGCCTTGGAGAATTCAGACAAGCACGTGGTAATATCACCCCTGAGCAAGACGAATCTTCGCATTGCAAGCGACATCGCATCTGTTTATGAACTAGAGTCTGAATCCAAAGAACGGATTTTAAGTGCCCTGATTTGTCCAGTCAGCCCCTTGACTCTCAGGGATGAGGTATCCGTTTTGTGTGCAAAAGCGAGGATTCCTGCAATAGTCAATTCAGCTCCAATTTTGGGCGTAGCGTCCCCTGTCACATTGGCTGGAACTTTGGTGCTGCAAAGCGCCGAGAGCTTGGCCACAATCACCTTGATACAACTCGTACAGCCAGGATCATCCGTAATCCTCGGCAACAAGTCAACGCCCATGGATATGAAGCATGGGACACCGCTGAGTGGAACAGTTGAAATAGGATTACTGTCAGCAGCAGCAGTTCAAGTAGCAAAGTTCTATAACATTCCATCCGAAGGATTCGGCACAAGAACAGATTCCAAGACACTGGATGAACAGGCTGGAATCGAAAGAGTCTTCGTCGGACTGCTACCTGCGTTGGCAGGTGCAACAATAGATTCTGGAGCGGGCGCAGTCGAGATTGTGGCAACATTTAGTTTAGAGCAACTCGTTATTGATGATGAAGTCTATGGAATGACGCGTAGATTGCTCGCGGGCGTAGAAGTCGACGAGCAGCGACTTGCTTTCGATGAAATAAGAAAGGTTGGACTTGGTGGCAGCTTCCTCGGAAAAGAACACACCAGAAGATTCTACTCCGATGAACACTACCAACACAGGCTCTTCGATAAGAGAAGCAGAAAAGACTGGGAAAATGCAGGATTCAAAGATGTGAGACAAGTCGCACGCGAAAGAGTGAAGAAGCTATTGTCTGAGTACAAACCTTCGCTTCAGCTTGGTCAGAAAGGAAAGGAGAAGGTTAGAGAGATCCTGAAAGAGGCAGCTAGGCTTTGCACCTGACGCGCTTGCGATAGTGAATGAGTCATGTACCTGCTGGGATTAGATCTCGGATCAACAGTCTGTAAATCGGCAATATTTGATCCCAAAGGTAGGCTGGTCAATATATCAAGACGAGAATTCTCCGAAGCACTATCTTCACCTCAAAACGACTGGATTGAACTTGACTCAGAGCTCTTCTGGAGAATAATTGCAGAGAACGTGAAGAACAATATCCAAGCAGCTCATATCAGTCCGAACAGCATAGGTGCACTGAGCGTATCAGCAAGCGGAGAACTATTCATTCCCATATCGCGGAATGGAAATCCGGTTGGCAGAGCCATATACTGGTCTGATAAGCGCGACATGGGATATCAACGAGAGCTCCAAGAAATCAGGAGATTCGGAGCTTCGCTTATCTACAGAATAACAGGGTACCCCATCAATCCAATGTCCTCTTTGCCGAAGATACTTTGGATGAAGAGAAAAAAGCCAGGATTGTTCCGAAAGATCTACAAGATTCTGCTTCTTGAAGACTTCATCAATTTCAAACTAACTGGCAACTGCGTAACAGACCACTCGCTCGCCATGACATCCCAAATGTTTGACATCAGGAAAAAGCGTTGGTCATCTGAGATCATTGAGGGAATGGAAATCGATTCAGACATACTTCCGGAGGTAGTTCCTTCAGGAAAAATTGCGGGGGAGGTCCAGTCAAGTGCTTCAGCCATAACTGGGCTAGCGAGAGGTACTCCAGTCGCAACTGGAGGTCTGGATCAAAGCTGCGGAGCGCTGGGAATTGGAGTAATGGACAAGGGTGAAGCATTCAACACCACAGGGACATGTGAGATAGTGGCCGTTGTCTCTGACAGACCAACCCTTAACGTGAGAGCACTCCGTTCGGGCATTCTTTGTTGTCCACACGTTGTGCAGGGAAAATACTTGCCTCTTGGTGTTCTCCCATCTTCAGGATCGACCCTAAGATGGTTCAGAGACAACTTTGGAGAATTGGAGATGAAAGAAGCAGCGCAGAGAGGACAGGACGCATACACAGTCCTCATAAAGAAAGCTGAACGTTCCAAAGCTGGCTCAGGAGGACTTTTCATGCTTCCTCACTTCGACGGCAGCGGTTCCGGGCCTGAACCAGTCTTCAATACGATGTCAAAAGGCATGTTTGTAGGACTTACTCTGGTCACTAACAAAGGCGACTTTGTCAGGGCGATAATGGAGGGCATCACGTTCGAAGCCCGCTCGTATTTTGAGTCGCTGAAGAGTCTAGGCCTTGATGCCAGTCGTGTCAAAGTAATGGGTGGAGGAACAAGATCTAGAACGTGGCTGCAGA
>CAZJUU010000087.1:0-6721 GCA_964549295.1 uncultured Candidatus Bathyarchaeia archaeon | reverse complement strand
AGAAGACTATCAAGGAGTTTGCAATACGAAAAGGCGAACCGATGGCCTGCGCAGTGACTCTACGCAGAGATGAAGCAAAGAACTTTCTCAAGAAAGCTCTTGAAGCTGCGGGAAACAAGATTCCGCGATCATCATTTGACAGATTTGGAAATTTCGCCTTCGGAATAAAAGAGCACATAGAGATCCCTGGAACCAAATACGTTCCAGAACTCGGAATATTTGGAATGGACGTTGCAGTGACTTTTGAGAGACCAGGTTTCCGAGTTAAGAGAAGAGCGATCAAGAGATCAGAGGTTGGCAGGGGGCATCTTGTTTCATGCGACGAAGCGGTAGATTTTGTTCGATCAAACTTTGGAACAGAGATAGTAGGGGAATAGAAGAATGGCCAAGAAGAAGCAGAAGAAAGAGAGGAAATATGGAAAGGGAAGCAGACCCTGCAGAAGATGTGGCCAATATGGCCCCGTGATCAGAAGATACGGGCTGAATCTTTGTAGACAATGCTTCAGAGAAGTAGCTTCGACTCTTGGATTCAAAAAGTATATGTGAGGTTGAATATCGTGACACTGACCGATGTATTGGCAAACGCTTTGTCAACAATGCTGAACAATGAAAAGCGTCATCAACACGAATGCATGGTCTGGCCTGCCTCAAAGGTGGTAGGCCGAGTGTTGAGGGTAATGCAGAAAAATGGTTACGTTGGGGAATTCGAATTCATCGACGATGGACGAGCAGGAAAATTCAAAGTTCAACTCTTGGGAAGAATAAATGGCTGTGGGGTTATAAAACCCAGATACTCCGTCAAGAAGGCCAACCTAGAGTTTTGGGAAAAGAGATATCTACCATCAAGAGAGGTCGGGGTCCTCGTGGTCAGCACCCCTTCAGGCATAATCTCGCATAAGGAAGCTAAGGAACAGAAAACTGGAGGAAGACTCGTAGCCTACGTGTACTAGCGAAGGAACGAACCTTGACAGAAACTCTTGTTGAAAAGTCCGTGGCAATTCCTGAAGACGTTCAAATCCAACTGGAAGGTCTAAGAGTTAGGGTCACTGGACCGAGAGGATCATTGTCGGAGGACCTGTCTCATCTTCCAGTCAATCTCGCGTTGACTGAGGGGAGATTGTCAGTGTTGCCTCGATGGCCGACAAAGAGATGCATCGCGAAAGCCGGAACGGCCGCTGCTCACGTCAAGAACATGATTGGAGGAGTGACAAAAGGCTTCACATACAAACTGAAGGTCGTTTACGCACACTTTCCAGTAACAGTAAGAACTGTTGAGAAGGATAAGAAAGTCACAATAGAAAACTTCATTGGAGAAAAGACGCCGCGTATTGCAAAGATTATCGGAGATACGAAGGTAAAAGTCGCAGGCGACGAGATCCTAGTTCAAGGAACCAGACTTGAAGACGTGAGCCAAACAGCATCAAACATCGAGTCAGCAACCAAGATCAAACAAAAAGATCAACGTGTATTCCTAGATGGCATATACATCTACGAAAAGTCTGAGGGAATGTGAAATGTCAGCAAAGGCTCGTCCTAAGCGATCAAAGCTTCGCCAGAAGAAACCACGTTTCCTTCGACAGGAGACTTGGCGATACAAGCGACTTAAGACTAGTTGGAGAAGACCTCGCGGAAAGACAAGCAAGATGCGTCGTCAACAGAGAGGATGGCCAAGACGAGTCAGGGTTGGATACGGAAAACCATCGTCGCTGAGAGGAATTCATCCATCAGGATACCGAGAGATAACGGTAAGTCGTCCAAGCGATCTTGAAGCCATAAACTCGAAGGAAGAAGCCGCAAGAATCGCTGGAAATGTCGGAGAGAGAAAGAGACTCGCAATAATCGACAAAGCAAAAGAACTGGAGATAAAGATCCTGAATCCTGTGGGCATAAGAAAACCTGAGGAAGAAAAAGAAGAGGTAGTGGAACCCGAAGCCGAAGAGGTCTCAGTAACGGAAGAAGAGAAGGTTGAAGCGGAAGACACGCTCACAGAAGAATCATCCGCAAACAAGAAGATGCGAGATGAAAAAGAGTGAGCGTAAAGATCCAGAAACGTTTGGCTGCACAAATCTTCAAGACAGGGATCAACAGAGTTTGGATTGAACCAGATGAACTTGACAGAGTCGCTTCGGCCATAACACGTGATGAAGTTAGAAAACTCATACATGAAGGAGCAATCAAGAAAAGACCTGAAACCGGAATCAGTAGAGGAAGAGTGAAGGAAAGACATCTGAGAAAGGGGCCTGGAAGTCGTGAGGGTAGCTGGATCAACACAAAGAGGAAATGGATAATAGGAATCAGAAAAATCAGAGGCCGACTATTGGAACTGAGAGACAAGAAACTTGTCACCCCAGAGGTCTACCGGAAACTGTTCCTAATGGCAAAAGGTGGATCATTTCGAAGCATATCGCACCTCAACGAATACATTGAAACTCACAAACTCGTAAGACGGAGGTAACCGCATGACAGGACCAAGATGCAATCTTCCATTCAGAAGGAGAAGAGAGAGAAGAACTGACTACAAGTCTCGAAGGGCTCTAGTATCTTCAGGGCTACCTCGACTTGTCGTCAGAGGAACAAACAAGCACATGACAGTTCAACTGGTTGAGGCAAACCCCAAAGGAGACAAGATCCTGGCTTCAGCGAATTCAACAGAGCTTGGAAAAAAGTATGGTTGGAAACTCCACTGCGGAAACGTTCCCTCAGCATACCTGACTGGACTAATGGCTGGAATGAAAGCCAAAGACAAAGGTCTCACTGAAGCGGTTCTTGACATAGGACTAAGAAAGGGGACGAAAGGATGTCGAAGCTTCGCGGCGCTTAAGGGTGCAGTGGACTCGGGTTTGGAAATACCTCATGACGAGAAGATCTTTCCAGACGAATCCAGGATCCATGGAGAACACATAGCCAGTTACGCCAAGATGTTGGCCAAAGATCAGGACACCTACAAAAAACGTTTCTCAAAATATGTTGGTGCCGGAATTAAGTCAGAGGAATTTCCCAGACACTTTGAGGAGATCAAGAATAGAATACTGCAAGGAACTAACAAAGCGGTGAAATCCAACTGACACAGACTACCGGAAGACGGTCAACTCCAGCCGCAGGCTGGGTTCCAAAAACAAAGATCGGCTCTATGGTTCAATCAGGTCAGATAGTATCACTAGACGACATATTCACTCAAGGCCTGAAGATTATGGAGCCAGAGATAGTTGACGCCTTGATTCCCGACCTCCAACAAGAGGTATTAGGAATAGGGTTCGTTCAGAAACAAACAGATGCTGGAGAAAGATCAAGATTCAGAGCCTTAGTAGCTATTGGAAATGGAGCTGGATACGTAGGCATCGGCGACGGAAAAGCTAGACAGGTCAGGATGGCTATAGAGAAAGCTACCAACGAGGCCAAACTGAACATAATTCCAGTCCGCCGAGGATGTGGAAGCTGGGAATGTGCCTGCAACCAACCCCACTCGATATCTTTCAGAGTTCATGGGAAATGCGGAAGTGTTTCCATAGAAATTCTTCCCGGTCCAAGAGGCCTTGGACTAGTTGGAGGAGAAACACCTAAGATCATACTAAGGATGGCTGGCGTAAGCGACTGCTGGACCAGAACCTACGGATCCACGAATACCCTCGGGTCAACAGCCTTTGCAGTCTATGATGCACTGAGAAGCACATATCGAGTAGTCACAAGCGAGGACTGGGTGAAGTGAAGAAGAACGATTCGAAGCCACAACCCAAATGTCTAATAGCCATTCTACTTCGGGGACAATCAGCTGTTAGACAAGACATCAAAGACACACTCGAATGTCTACGACTCGACAAGAAGCATCACGCGTCATTCTTCACTAACGAGCCTCAAACAAACGGGATGCTGAACAAGACAAAAGACTTCCTCACTTGGGGCGAAGCAAAACCAGAAACCATCAAGCACATTCTAGAGAAGAGAGCTGAAGTCAAAAAGGGAAAGAAACTCAATGCCAAATTTGCCAAGCAACTCGGATACGCTTCGATGGACGAACTAGCGCAAGCCCTAGTGAAAGGAAACCTTTCACTCGACAAGTTCTGGAATAGTGGCGTGAAGCGAGTCTTTCGTCTCCATCCACCCATCGGTGGATTCAAAGGAACGATACGCCACTCGTACGCAAGTGGTGGCGAACTCGGGTACAGAGGAGAAGCCATAAACGATCTCGTATCACGGATGGCGTAGCAATAGAAAGAGGAATTGGATTTGGCTAGAAGATTGCGAAAGATTAGACACATGCGTGGTTCAAGAACCCATGGCTGGGGTACATCCGGGCAGCACAGAGACAGTGGCATGCGCGGTGGAAAAGGAAAGGCTGGTTGGTGCAAACATAAGTGGACACATGTAGTGAAGTACGAGCCTACAAGAATTGGAAAACAAGGTAGTAGATGCCCGACCGGCAAAGGAGACTTGACAGCTGTTAACGTTGGCGACCTTGAAGAACTCGCTCGGAGATTCGGAACTGCAGTGGAGAAAAATGTCGCTGAGTTAGATCTGTCTAAACTAGGATATCAGAAACTCCTGGGTGAGGGCAAGATACGAACTGCTCTTCAAGTCGTTGTCAATGAATGGTCTGAGTCTGCAGAAAAGAAAATACAACAGTCTGGGGGAAAACTGCAATCCCCGCAGAAGAGCAGCGTGTAGTCGATGGCTAGGTTCATTGAGCTTTTCGAACCCCTAGCAAGAGTCATACCCAATATTGCCCCCCCAGAGAGAAAGGTTGCTTTCAATGAGAAGATAATCTGGACCGCCGTAGTCCTAGTAACATATCTCATAATGGCAGAGATTCCACTCTACGGCGTGGGACAGGCAGGCGCAGAAGATCCCTTCGGAGCAATGCGAGTAATATTCGCATCAAATCGAGGCACACTGATGGAGCTTGGGATAGGCCCAATCGTCACAGCTGGACTCATACTCCAGATTCTTCAAGGTTCACGAATGATCAACGTGGACATGACAAACTCCAAAGATAGGTCGCTCTTCACAAGCGCAAGCAAAGTCTTGGCAGTAGTAATGACTCTGTTTGAGGCTTTGGCCTACATTATTGGTGGCGCATACGGAGAACTGGCGATTCAAATTCAATTCATAATTGTGATTCAACTCCTCGCCGCTGGTATAGTTTTAATGTTACTTGACGAGTTGCTACAGAAGCGCTGGGGTCTCGGAAGCGGCATAAGCCTCTTCATAGCGGCTGGTGTCGCACAGAGAATATGGTGGGACAGCATCGCCCCAGTGAGTCCAGTTGCAGACGAAAAGTATCTCGGAGCCTTAATCGCTTTCGGACAGTCGCTTCAAAACTGGCAAGGATTGACAGCAGCCTTCTACAGAACAGAAGGTTTGCCCGATATGATAGGCTTCCTAACCACCATCGCCGTTGTTCTCATAGTCGTATACCTCATGGGTCTCCGCGTTGAGGTTCCAGTCTCCTACGCCAAGTACAGAGGGTTCAGAGGCAAGTTTCCCATTAAACTGCTCTACGTCTCCAACATTCCAGTAATCTTCGCGGCCGCCCTGTTCGGCAACATATACTTCATCTCACAGATCATCTGGTCCAAGTACAATCAAGAGGGAACAAACTTCTGGCTGAACCTGCTTGGAAAATTCACAATCGCCGGACAACAGTATCAGCCAAGCGGCGGCCTAGTCTACTATGTTACTGCACCAGGAAACTTGGCTGGCGTGACCCAGGACCCAGTCAGAGCGTTTGTGTACGCGGGCCTAATGATTGCAGTATGCGTCTTCTTCGCTGTGACATGGGTTGAAGTCGGTGGAATGGATTCAAAGACCGTTGCAAGACAACTCGTTGATTCGGGGATGCAGATTGAAGGTTTCAGACGATCATACTCACCCATAGAACAGCTCCTTTCAAGATACATTCCAACTGTAACTGTTCTAGGCGCTTTGCTCGTTGGGGCTCTAGCTGCATTTGCCGATTTCCTTGGAGCTTTTGGATCCGGAACAGGAATCCTACTCACAGTTGGCATCATCCAGCAATACTATGAATTGCTTGCCAAAGAGAGAATAAGCGAGATGTATCCCGCAATCAGCGGCCTGCTGGGAAGGCGATAGAGCAGTGAGAACAGTCATCATAACCGGAATACCTGGGGTAGGCAAGACCACGATCCTCAAAGAGGTTGAGGCGCTAGCAAGAGAGCAGAAGATGAAACTCACCATACTGAACTTTGGCACGGTTGTTGGAGAACTCTACAAGAAATCCCGTATTGATCTCCGCAGAGACGAGCTGAGGCGTCAGCCCATAGATGTGCAGAAGAAGATGCAATTGAAAGCGGCGAAAATTCTGGCAAAGAAGGTGCGAAACGGAATCTTCCTAATCGACACTCACATGTTCATCAGAACAAAGAGTGGCTTCTGGCCAGGCCTACCGTACTCGGTCCTATCCATCCTAAAACCGTCACTTCTGACTCTTGTGGAAGCCTCTCCTGAGGAGATAGTTAAAAGGCGCAAAGGCGACTCAACTAGAATGAGAGATGAGATGACAATGTACGACGTTATGTCGGATCTCGATTGGGCAAGAGCCAGCGCATCTTCCTGCGCCAACAAATCTGGAGTGCCAGTCAAGATTATTCTTAATGAACCGGGTAAACAGCGTGAAGCCGCAAACGAGCTTCTGCAATCAATCAGTGAACTTGGAGGGTAAGGCATGGGATTCATCGAAGACTTCTTTGCTCTTATGAATTCGGCT